>JAYULG010000333.1:0-2531 GCA_043763755.1 Akkermansiaceae bacterium
GCCGAGTGCATCTAGTGCTTCGCGGAGGTCGATAGCTGCCAGCTCTGCATCAGAATTTTCGTCATTTAGTAGCTCGAGTGAGGCCAATAGCCCTGCTCGCGCTTGCTGTAGGCTGGCCTGATGCCGCGCATTGATGGCCACGGCGTGCTCGCCCCAATCTGCTTCACTAAAATGCAGCGTTTCGCGAATGCGTTCCGCGAGAAGGGGAAAACCAGCACCCGTCGCGCAAGAAATTCGCACCGCTTCCACACCTGCCCATGAAGGATCTTCACCAAGGTCAGACTTATTGAGCACCAGCAAATGCTGCGCCGTGTTGGCGGGTAAAATCCCATCTTGTGGGCGGGCCTGGCAAGCATCCGCCACTTCTAACAATAGATCCGCCGCCTCTATTTCCCGCACCGTACGCTGGATGCCCTCCGCCTCGATGCAGTCTGTGGCCTCGCGCACTCCCGCTGTATCCACGAGGCGGAGTGGTAGGCCGTTCAGATTGATAACTTCCTCTAACGTATCTCTTGTGGTGCCAGCGATGTCACTGACGATTGCACGCTCGAAACCCAGAAGACGATTCAGCAGGCTGGATTTTCCCACGTTCGGCTCACCGAAAATCACAGTTCTCACGCCTTCTCGCAAGATGCGCCCCTGATCCGCAGTGCAGAGTAAAGAATCCACGGTGGCCAGCACACGGTGGACGCGCTCACGAAGGATCAAACCCGTTTGCGGATCGATGCCCTCCTCGGGGAAATCAATCCACGCCTCAAGGTGGGCCAGTGTTTCTAACAGATCGTCACGGGCTTCTGTGGTGCGCTGCCCGAGAGTTCCTTCGAGTTGACTCCTCGCCGCCCGCAAAGACAGCCGCGTCTGCGCGGAAATTAGATCCATGATGCCCTCGGCCTGCGTGAGATCGAGTTTTCCATTGAGGAACGCACGCTGGCTGAATTCCCCCGGAGCTGCATGAATCGCCCCGCTCGCCAGCAGATTTCCTAAAACCTCCCGAGTCACCAGAATCCCACCATGGCCGGTGAATTCCACCGTGTCTTCACCTGTGAAGCTATTCGGCCCGTGAAATACCGTGATGAGTCCATCGTCTATGACATCGCCCTGCGCGTCATACAGCTTGCAATGGTGGACGGTGCGCGGCAGTAAGCTTGAGGCCCTGCCTTGCGTCACACGATCTGCAATCGCAATCGCATCCGGCCCGGAAATTCTTACCAATGAGATGGCACCCATTCCCATCGGGCTAGCGATCGCTGCGATAGACGTGCGGTGCTGATGAATGAATGAGGCCATGAATGGTAGCTAAGGCGCTGCGGTAGGTGCGCCCGGATCTTGCCCGCCGAGGCCGAGGAATTCCCAACAGATGAACCTGCTTATTTCAAGTTTCGGGGCGCTTTCATCACCCGCCCATTTGAGTTCCACTGTGGCATTGCGGGTGATCGGTTTATTCTCCTTGGTGCCGCGCCAATTGATGATCGAGAGGGCACGGCCAGTTTCCGAATCGATCTGCACATTCACCCGCGCAGTATCAGTCGTGTTCGCGGGATCAGCCAGCCGATAGGTACGGGTGCCGGATAACGAGTGCCCTTTATCAGGCACATCTTCTACGATGAAGATGCGGAAAATCCCGCTATGGCCCACTTCTGGAAGCTCCACAAAATTTTGGAACGTGCGGTATTTCGTTTGTGCAAAAATCTCCCAATCCAGCTTGAGGCCCGCCGGCGTGCGTTTGAAAAACGCGTGGACTCGGAGTGGCTCCATCGCGAAGTTTCCCACCCGCGCCACCGTGCTGAGGAGCAAGTCCGCTTCATCCACGCCATATTGCACTTCCATGCTCGCGAGCGGTCGGAAAAATTCCTTCATTTCAAACTGCGGCGGTTGATCATAGATGAGCATGAAAAGGCCTCGTTTACGGTCCTCCTCGTTGAGTTCATAAATCGAGAACGCGTCCGCTGGTGTATCTGAATCCACGATCATCCCGCCACCGTAGAAATCCGTCACCCGCGGGGCGAGTGCTTCGGAATTGAGGATAAATGGCAGTTTTTCCTCGCTGGAGGTCGCCGCCATGTAGCTTTTCAAAAGCTCGTAAGCATCCTTCTGCCAACCGATCCGAATGTAAGTCGCCTCGCTGATTTTTGGGTCAGAACTCGGCACCGTCACCGGAGTAGGAGGCTTGATGGTATTCATTAGCTCTTTTGAGCCAAAAAAATACAGTAGCCCCCCGCAACCCACTAATAAAACCACCGCCAATAATGCAGCGACTAATCCGCTGCGCGATTTCTTTTCAATTTTTCTGACAGGATGATTGATCGGTATCTCCGGGCGCTTTACCGGAATCTCAATCTCTTTTGCCTCATGACTGTTTTCCTCAAATTGTATCAAGGGAGCGGAAATCACTGTTTCTTCAGCCACTACTTGCGGTGCAACGGGCGGCGGAACCACTGGAAAGATAAATGGTGCGGCAGGTGCCACGGGCAGCTCGAGTGCGGGTGAAGTAATCGTCCCATGGCAAGTGGGGCACGGCCCAGTCGTGGGCG
>JAYULG010000334.1:0-8938 GCA_043763755.1 Akkermansiaceae bacterium
AAAACGGGTCCATCTGGAATAGGCTTAAATTCATCGGGAAACAACAAGTTATTACTAGATGAATTGGCACGTGATTTAGCAATGCGTTCTTCTATAAAACACCGTTCACTCGGTGAATACTGATGCAGGCAGCTCGTACCCGCTAAAACGAAGAGCCAAGGTAAACCTCTAGCACGAGCCACATCGGCGGCCTTGAGCATCGTAATTACACCCTTGCGCGGCTCCATTCCTATCAATCCGATCACTTTCCGTCCGTTTGCACATTCTCTGATTTGTTTGGCAAAAGGTGTATCTCGATCAGGCGCAGACTCATCAGTGATGTCAGGAAAAAGGAGGACTGGTTTCCGTGTTGTCTTTTCAAGAGCGGGGCGCATCGTTTCGTCAAGAATAGCAACGGCACGGCAATTGCCAGACCGCAGCAGTTTATCGCCTTTTGCGGCAGCTTGAAAAAACGAAGCGTGGCGAATTTTCAGTTGCTCATCCACCAGATGATTGGGGCGAAAGTATAAACCCGCCCAAGGCGTCTCAATTTGGGCAGATGCGAGTTTCTGGGAAAGTGACACTCGGAGGTAGCAATCAAGCCATGGAAAAAACAGCAAATCCGGCCGTCTTCCCGCCTTGGCCTCCGCTTTCTGCAAGGCGCGCTTGAGGTAGCGCCAACGAAGATGAGTATTCACCGGGTCTTGAAACAAACACCCGAGTAGCGGCAAACGCGCTGGCTCGACGAGAAGCTCGCTGGAAAAACGGGACGCTTCCAAACCCAGCGCCTCCAGCTTCTCGGGCATAGGACAGAGCGCGAGCACATCTGCCCCTACGCGGTGGAGCGACAGCACAAATTCACGAAAATAAGTTTCCCGATGCCCAATCCATTCTGGATCTGCAAGAGCAATAAGGGGACGGTGAATCATATGACTTTATCTCAAATGGAACGATGCTTGAGCGATATCTCGCGCCCGAGTATGCAGACGCGCTGGATGTTGCCAAGGCCCGACCTAGACGGAGCGACACTTTTTCGCGTGTGTTGACGCAGAAAATATCAGGAATCACTGCGCAATTCACCCATATCCGTGCGCCAAACAATGCCATACCCGCTGCAGTTAAGCTGTTAGAAATAACGAAACTAAAGTGGATAAAACGAGAGAGTTCCAGCGAGCATATCGGGCAAAATTAACTGCTTTTCTTTCCGATCAAAAAAGAAATCAGCCGCAGATTGATGGCCTTCAATGAGTAACTCGGGACTTCCGCCAGCGGCTGGAAGTCTCCAGACCTTTCCTTGCGTCCAGCTTGAAACATAGATTTCACCTGCCTCTCCCATCTCGATTCCATCTGCCCCCCTCATGCCAGTGGCTAAGACGGTGAGTTTTCCATCGCGGTGAGAGAGGATATTGCCATAGAAAAACTCACCCACCAGTAGCACTCCTTCTTCGGGCGAACTTACGCCATTTGGATTGAGCATTGCTGGATCTGCATCAATTGCGAGTTTTACACTGCCATCCATTTCGATCTGATAGATCCGCGCGACCATGGCAATTTCTTTGGCTTCGGAACCATTAACCGGCCATAGTCCATCTGGTCCGAACATCTTGGTATTGTTCCCCATATCACTCACAAAGACTGACTTTCCATCAGGACTTGCAGCAGCGTCGTTCAGATAGCTAGGTGGTCTAGGAAATGCCGCTCCATCCGCTAAAATGGTAGCCTTGCCTTGCGCATTAATTTTCCACACTCGCGTGACATCGGTGACCACCAAAAAGTCCCCCACATAGGCGATCCCCTTTGGCTCATCCATCCCCGTTGCAAAGTCTGCGATAGTTTCCCCATCAATCATGCGGACTACGCCATCCCCAGGCGTTTGGGGCGAGTTCATGACCGTGATGAACAGCTTTCCATCAAAGCCGCGGCAAACCGACTCTGGACGCATACCCACTTGGAGAATGTGTGAAGATTCTAGTTTCGCGGAAGCGTCTGCAAGCTGGGCTAGCAAACTACAAATTACAAAGAAGAGTTTCATGCGCCCAAACAAATAGCCGGATGGCTGGAAGAATCACAACTCAAAAATGATAGATAGATCAACAAACATGACGATTGCCTCTTTGACATTTGGCATCCCGAATCACTCAGTGGTGGCAGTGATTTCGTTTGTTTGCTTCAAAGCTCACGCTTTTTGAGTCTTCTTTCAATGCCTCGCTTCACACGATAAATTTGTGGGATGATATGCCTAAGTTTCCAAATCATATTTTGCACGGTTTGACTCCTACGCTGCCTAATTATAATGATTTGGTTGATAATGTAATCAAAGTATCTTTCTGTGGCAAAATATTTTTGATAGGCCTCCTCTGCATGTCTGCCCATCTGTGCGTAATTCGCTTCGTGAGTTAAAAGGAGTGACTCTAGCTGCTCGATCTCATTCTCAGGGACGAAGATTGCGAAGCGGCTCCAGTCTGGACCTAAAGGGAGAATCCAGCTATCACTCAGGACCACAGGTGCGACACCAGATTTCATCACTTCAAACAACCGGACGCTTGAGGCTCCGGCACCCCTGGGACATATTGCGAATTTAGAACTCGCTAGAGTGGACATAAAGTTCCGCTGATGCTCAAGTTTCCCATCATTTTCATGCGTAAAAACATTGAATACTGAAGTGTCGCAAATGGAAATTGTAGTGTCACTAAACTGAAGTTCAAACAAGGCATCGCGCACCGAGTGTGATCTCCGACCAACGAATGAAGCGAGATGCTTCTTCTCCGATTCATAGGCGCGAAGGTTGTTGTCTTCGATGAATGGATTCTTAAAGTTCACATGGTGAAGTTCATATGATCCACTGCAATAACGGTTCGCAAAAGGTAAATCCACGCGTGCGCTAGCGTAAACGCCGGGGAGAAGCGGAATCATCGACCAATCATCGTATTCATCAATGCCGTAGCATTTCAAAGGAAAGCGCATAATAACGGGATGATTTCTCAAACTGCGGAAGTTACACTCAGTTCTGAGATTGCTTATGATGATGATGTCTGCATCTGCGGGACATTCAGTCAGCGTATGCACTTTAGAAGAAAGCTCCCAGAGAGCTATGAGCGAATATTCTTGATGCCGCCATGCGGTTTCATGAACCTCGCAACTCGTTATGTAGATTTTCATTTGGGGGGGTAGCTAGCTTGGATGACTTATGTTCAATATGAACAAAGCCTTTGATACAGAAATAGGCATGCCTAAGCTTGCCTATTGAGGGAAGACGCAATGGACACATTCGATCCGAAATTGAATCAACATTTACTCTCGTCATGTTTTTCATTTACCATACCTGAGGAGTTGTCTGCAAGGACAAAACTTTTACCTGCCGGCCCTACGTAGCGATCCCATTTAAAATGTTAGGACCGAACAGCGATGCCTTCCACCAGAACCGGATCCACCACGCAAAATCCCTTAAAGCTCATCATCACCGCCTACCCAACCCAAGACTGATCCGGCATGGCTTCCGCCCTAAATTCAATCATGCTACAATCGCGAATACACCCATCCTAGTTAAAACAATCCTTGGCATGTTTGTTCGATCCCATATATTCTACGCATCAGATGAATTCGCTCATTTCCACACCCGGTAGTCTCCCATTTCGTGCATCGAGTCCCTCAGGACTGAGCTTTGAATTCAATGCAAACGGATCAATTCGTAGAATTGACCATGGAGATATCATGCTCAATTTGTTTTTAGGAAATGAACTCGAGGGTGGCCTAGCAAATCTATATCTCCGAAAGCATGGCAACACTCAGGAAGCTATTGCGCTGCTAGGTCCTCATAGCCCGGCGCACTACGAATTTTCCGAACGTGGCATGCTTGCTTATGGCACGTGGGCAGACATCCATTTCCGATTACGACTTATTTTAGCAGAAACTTCTCCCACATGGTTCTGGCATGTGGAAATTGAAAATATAGGTGACTCATTGGTGACTTGCGATCTCATTCACTCTCAGGACATTGGCTTGGCTCACTATGGGGCCATACGGCTTAATGAATTTTATGTGAGCCAATACATTGATCATGCGCCCCTCATTCATGAAAAACATGGGCAAATCATCGCTTCTCGGCAAAATCAGGCGATGGGCGGGCGGTGGCCTTGGACGGCTGTTGGCTCATTGGGGAAAGCGATTTCATATGCCACAGATGCCCTTCAGTTTTATGGCCTCACCGCCCGCACTGGAAATCCATCTCCCGCTTTAGCGCTTGGTTTGCCTAGAACGCGCCTGCAACACGAGCACTCAATGGTAGCCATCCAAGACAAAGCTTTCCTGCTAGCTCCAAAAGCGAAATGCCAACGCGGATTTTTTGGAGTTTTTCAAGTCACCCATCCATCAGCTACCTCAGAAGAGGATCTCTCAAAGATTGATACTTCACTCATGGTAGCAGAAGCGGTGTGCCCAGCGTGGCCTGTAGAATTGGTATCTGCTTGTCCAGTGCCGAGTCTTTTTGCATCTGCTAGCTTGTTAGATTCCTTGGAACTCGATACCGAAGAAGTTCGTAGTCACTTTGGTGATGAGCGGACTCATACTGAAATTTCTAACGGTAAACTATTATCATTTTTCACATCTAATGGCAGCCATGTGGTGATGGTGGAGAAGGAACGCAACGTGCTCCGGCCTCACGGCCATCTACTGCGGTCTGGCGGATCTCTAACGCCGGATGAATCCGCTCTCACATCTACCGCATGGATGAGCGGAGTCTTCCAATCTATGGTCACGCAAGGGCATGTGAGCATCAATCGCATGCTCTCAACTTGCCACACATACCTCGGGCTTTTCCGTAGCCACGGACAAAGAATCTTTGTGGAAAATGAAGGACAGTGGCTGCTTCTGGGGAATCCATCTGCCTATGAGATGCACTACGGTTCCTGCTGCTGGATTTATAAACACATGGCAGGCACTATCAGAGTTACGGCTTCAACACCGGACAATCTAAACGAACTAAGACTGTCGATTTCCATACTTTCCGGAAAACCCGCAAGATTTCTCATTTCTCACCACATCGCCCTCAATGGCGATGATGGCAGTAACCGTGGCCAGGCAATCTTTATGCGGGAAGGTGACGCGGTATTTGTCACTGCCGCACCCGGCAGTGATGTAGGGCGGCGCTTTCCCGATCGCGGCTTCATGATCACTCCAAGCCCAGAGTCATCAGTCGAAGCCATTGGCGGTGACGAGCTATTGTTTCCCGATGGTATATCTCGGGAGCAAGCATTCATTTGTTTCATCTCAGCGCCTTGTTTAGCATGGGGTCTCAAAATCGAGGGGCAACTAGTGGATGATGTAACTACCCATTTACCTGAATTTTGGAATTCAATAGGGGCCGGGCTTCGAATCGATGCCCCCGCCGCGGCACCGCTCGGACCCGCCGCAGCGGCGCTGGGGAAAATCTTTCCTTGGTTCATTCATAATGCATTCGTCCATTATCTATCGCCTCGCGGCCTCGAACAATATTCGGGCGGCGGCTGGGGCACCCGCGATGTTTGCCAAGGGCCAGTCGAGCTGCTACTTGCTCTCGGTCGCTTCGGGTCGATCCGTGATTTACTTTGTCGCGTTTTCACGCAGCAAAATATGGATGGTGATTGGCCACAGTGGTTCATGTTTTTCGAGCGCGAACGCAGCATTCGCCCCCAAGATTCTCATGGAGATATTGTCTATTGGCCAGTGCTCGCTTTGGCCCAATACTTGATCGCTACGGGCGATCAAAGTTTGCTGGAGGAACCCCTGCCCTTCTTTCATCCGGATGGTGATGAAGCTGGAGGAAATGCCAAGGTCTGGGACCATCTTGAGCGTGCTGTAACACTCATTGAGAGCCGCGTGATCAAGGGCACTCATCTTGCCGCTTATGGCCATGGCGATTGGAATGATTCCCTCCAACCTGCCAAACCTGAAATGCGCGAACAGCTTTGCAGCTCATGGACGGTGACCTTGAACCATCAAACTTTCACGACCCTCGCAAGGGCCTTTAAAGTCATTGGAGATGATCCAAGAACGACATTATTTGAAAAAAAAGCGGCACCCATTCTCGATGAGTTTCAGCGGCTGCTAATCGTGGATGGCACGATCGCGGGTCTCGCGTTTTTCGATGACAAAAAACCGCCCACTTATCTTTTGCACCCGCATGATAGAACCACGGGTCTATCTTATAGTTTACTGCCGATGGTCCATGCCATCATCAATGGCATGTTCACGCGGGAGCAAGCGGCGGTTCACCTTGCACTCATCCGGCAGCATCTGTTAGGCCCAGATGGCGCGCGCTTGTTTGATCGACCCATGGTTTACCAAGGTGGACTCCAGATGAATTTTCAAAGGGCCGAGAGTGCGAGCTACTTTGGTCGTGAAATTGGTATTATGTATACCCATGCCCACCTGCGCTATTGTGAGGCCCTAGCACACTTCGGGGATGCCGAAGGATTCTTCCATGCGCTCTGCCAAATTAACCCAATCGGCATCCGCGAAATCGTTTCGTCCGCTAGCTTGCGGCAAGCGAATTGTTATTACTCCAGTTCAGATGCTGCTTTCGCAGACCGTTATGACGCGTATGATAACTATGAGAAAATTAATAATGGTGAAATCCCCCTTGAAGGTGGTTGGCGGATTTATTCCAGCGGCGCTGGGATTAGCACCCGGCTGATCATGCAATGTTTCTTGGGCTTACGTTTGGAGAAAACTGCTCTAGTGATCGATCCCATGATACCCGCAGGGCTAGATGGACTGAAGATCAGCATTCGATTGCTAGATAAACCCTTCGAAATAACCTATCAGATTCGTGCCAATGGCTATGCGCCTGCCACAGCAATTCTCAACGGCGCACAGCTAGATTTCACCCGCGAGGACAATCCCTATCGCCAAGGTGGAATCCGCATTCCATTAGAAGCTCTGCTCAGCAACATAACAGACGATGAAAATCAATTACTAGTGATGAAGGGCTGATCACCCGAGTGCCTCCCCATGAATCACTTCTTCTTCTTCGCCTCCAGCCCTTCTTTGACTTTGCTTTCGATGTCACCATACAGCGCAGGATCGCCCTTGAGTAGTTCTTTGGCAGCATCCCGGCCTTGAGCGAGCTGGGTGCCGTTGTAGCTAAACCATGAGCCGCGCTTCTGGACGATTTCCATTTCGAGCGCTAAATCAAGCAACGATCCGGTGGACGAAATGCCCTCGTTATACATGATGTCGAACTCTGCTTCGGTAAATGGTGCAGCCACCTTGTTTTTGACAATCTTGATCTTGGTCCGATTTCCGGTGACGGTCCCATCAGTGGATTTTATCGCACCGATCCGGCGAATATCCACACGGACGGAGGAGAAGAACTTGAGTGCGCGGCCACCAGGAGTCGTCTCAGGGCTACCAAACATCACGCCGATTTTTTCGCGAATCTGATTGGTGAAAATACAAACTGTCTGTGCCTTGGAGATTAGAGCAGTGAGTTTACGCATTGCCGCGCTCATCAGGCGTGCTTGCGCACCTACTGTGGAATCACCGATTTCACCGTCAAGTTCTTGCTTGGTCACAAGTGCTGCAACGGAGTCGAGCACGATCACTGCAATGGCATTCGAGCGGACTAGGGCCTCACAGATTTGCAGAGCTTCTTCGCCGGAAGAGGGTTGCGAAACGAGCAGATCATCGAGATTCACTCCGAGTTTGCGCGCATACTGTGGATCGAGAGCGTGTTCCACATCAATAAATGCTGCAAGCCCACCACGTTTCTGGGCTTGTGCAATGACGGTGAGCGTCAACGTAGTTTTTCCAGAAGACTCGGGACCAAATACCTCGACGATCCGGCCACAAGGGAAGCCGCCCACCCCGAGAGCGCGATCAATAAGGAGATTTCCAGTAGGAATCACATCGACATCGACGCAGCGTTCATCTCCGAGACGCATGATGGCGGACTCACCGAATTCCTTCTGGATATGGGAAATTGCGAGGTCTAAATTTCGTTTGCGAGCTTCGTTCAGCTTTTCGTTTGCGGATTCTTCAGAGGATTGTTTTGCGGCCATGTGGATGATTGGTTACGCAGGAAAAATCACTCGCCCGAATCTGGATGGCAAGAAAAAAGATGTTCGCTCGAACAAAAAAGTGACTTGTCAGTTTTTCGGATTATTTCAGCACGAGACTCAAGCGAGCTTTGCTCAGGGGATCTTTGGCTATGTCTTGGCGCCAGATCACACTGAAACCTTTTATCAGAGCTTTCGAAGGATCATTCGAAAGGGTCATCGCCGAATTTGGGGCGGCAGTTATGTCCAATTTGGCACCGCCCAATTTACTAAACTCAGCGCTGAGGGCAGAAATTCCAGGGCCACTCACGGCACTAGACGAGGCATCGATTGGTTCGGAAGTGCTGGGACGTTCGCTCTTGCCGTTGATCCATTTCACTGACAGGCGCTCGCCCTTCAAAAGTTTTTCCATTTCCTTTTTCGCCTTCTTCTCATCTTCTTCTTTTTTCTCTGTAAAATACGGCGTTACGTCAGGCACCCAAACTCTGATTGAAAGGCGCAGTGGATTTTGCGCTTTGCCCGGGCTAGTCACCTTCCCTCCCAAAAGCATCCCTCCCCTGTCTTCTGTGAGCGTCAGTTCGAATAAGATATCATCTTCAGCTTTCCCTTTGATCGTCACATCCTTGATGTCTGCACCAGCGGGTTTTTCAGACTCCAAGAACTCTGGCGAAAATCCCTTGGTCGTGACGAGCCCACCCGCAGTCACCTCCTCGATGAGGAAATCGACAACTAGCGCACTGTGAATCAGTGGCTGCCCGTCATTGTCCATGGCGAAAAATTTGCCCTGACCTTGCGGTGTAATTCCAAAAGCAAACTTCTTATTAGACTCAATTTGATAATAGCCGATCCATTCGCGATTATCGAACATTGGTAGATTTGCGAAGCCATTATTTACCACTGTGGCGCCCACGGCTAGGACGCAGCAC
>JAYULG010000335.1:0-2525 GCA_043763755.1 Akkermansiaceae bacterium
ATTACCTCGCTGCGGTTTTCCGCCACGGGAAAAACTTCGGCCTCGCTTGCATCGATCACACCACCGGAGAATTCACCATCGCCGAGTATGCAGATCGCGCGCAGCTAGAAGACGAGCTCGCCCGCATTTCCCCCTCCGAGCTGCTCATTCCAGATCACCAATCCGCCGATTTTGGGGCACTCAAGAATTGCCTCATTTACGAGGGCTACACCTTCCTCCCTGAGCACGCATCCCAGCTCCTCAAGGATCACTTCAGTGTCCATTCGCTCGATGGCTTTGGCTGCGCCAGCCTTCATGCCGCCAGTGGTGCCGCCGGGGGCGTGATGCACTACCTCATCCACCAACTCCGCCGGAAATGCTCCCACCTCCACACCCCGCGCGTCCGGGAAAATACCGATCACGTCCTCATCGATGCCGCCTCCCAGCGCAATCTCGATCTGGTCGATTCACGCTCAGGCAAGCAGCACACCCTGCTAGGCGTGCTGGATCGCACCGCCACCCCCATGGGCGCACGGCTCCTGCGCGATTGGATCCTCCACCCCCTCCGCGACCTCAAAACCCTCACCGCCCGCCAAGAAATCATCGCCGCATTTCTCGCGGAACCCTATCTTCTCTCCAAATGCCGCGAGTCCCTCAAAGGCATCCGCGATATCGAGCGCACCACCTCCCGCCTTTCCCAAAACTCCGGCAACGCCCGCGATCTCCAGTCCCTCTCCATCTCCCTCTCCCACATCCCCCCCCTCAAGAATGACATCTCTTCACTGCTCACTGATCACTGCTCACTCGGCACTGACCGTCTCCACACCTTCACAGATCTCACCACCCTGCTCGCCTCCGCCCTCGCTGATGAACCACCCGCAAATCTCCGTGATGGCGGCATCATCCGCGACGGCTGGTCCGCCGCGCTAGACGAACTCCGCAATGCCTCTCGCGGCGGCAAAGACTGGATCGCCCGCCTCCAAGAAGACGAACGCAAACGCACTGGCATCGATTCCCTGAAAATCAAATTCAACAACGTCTTCGGCTACTTCATCGAGATCACCACCAGCCACCTCGCCAAAGTCCCGGACGATTACACCCGCAAGCAAACCATGTCCAACGCCGAGCGCTACATCACCCCCGCGCTCAAGGAGATGGAAAACAAAGTCCTCGGCGCCGAAGAACGCTCCAAGCAACTCGAAGCAGAGCTCTTTACCCAACTCCGCGCCCAAGTCATCACCCACCTCCCCCAGCTCCAAGAATCTGCCGCAGCCATCGCGGAAATCGATACCCTCTGCGCCCTTGCAGAAGTCGCCCAGCTTCACCGCCACTGCCGCCCCATGCTGGATGAATCCCGCGCATTTTTCATCACCAATGGCCGCCACCCGGTGCTGGAACAAACACTCACGGATGTGAAATTCGTGCCCAATGACACCGAGCTCGATCCCGAGACCGCTCGCCTACAAATTCTAACAGGCCCTAACATGGCTGGAAAATCCACCTACATCCGCCAAATCGCCCTCATCGCCGTGATGGCCCAGATCGGTGCTTACGTCCCGGCAGAAGCCGCCACCCTCGGCCTCGTGGATCGCATATTCTGCCGCGTCGGTGCCTCGGATGATCTCTCACGCGGCCAATCCACATTCATGGTCGAAATGAGCGAGACCGCCCTCATCCTCAATCACGCCACGGACCGCTCGCTGGTCATCCTTGACGAAATTGGCCGCGGCACCGCCACCTTCGATGGCCTCTCCATAGCTTGGTCCGTCGCCGAGCACCTCCACGATGCCATTGGCTGCCGCACTCTCTTCGCCACCCACTATCACGAACTTACCGACCTCGCTAACACCAAGTCCGCCGTCGCCAACTACAACGTCGCCGTCCGCGAGTGGAACGAAGAAATCATCTTCCTCCACAAAATCCTCCCCGGCGCTGCGGATAAATCCTACGGCATCCAAGTGGCCCGCCTCGCAGGCCTGCCGAAGTCCGTGGTCGAGCGTGCCAAGTCCATCCTCAGCCACCTCGAGCTCCACTCCGCAAAACCCGAGGCCAAAACCCAAGGCCCCAAAGCCAAAAACACCGATCAACCCACCCTCCCCAAGCCGAACGCCCCACAAATGGACCTCTTCGCGGATTTCTGACTGATGCCATGTGGATCGCGAAAACCACGATAGCTGATGGCATAGGGGGCGTGGTTTTCGCCACCGTTATCTTCCTGATTCTTTTCGGGATTATCAGCTTGGTGAAATGGTTCTTCCGCTTGATCAGTGGAAAGCAAAATCCATCCAAAATGGAAACTGTAGCTCTGTGGCTCGAAACCGATATTACTGAGTATAGGAAGCAACATGAAGACTACGAAGCTATCAGAGTTTTTGCTTTATACCTCCATTCAAAACTCGCCGAACAAAAAATCGGCCAGCTTACGGGTGCAAATCGCAGTCATCCCGAACTTGTCCTCTATTTTGCCGGTCCTGATGCAAGCCGGATATGGGATTTATTGGCTTGCGAAGTCACAGAATACTCACCGACCAAGCCCCTGCGCGTCC
>JAYULG010000336.1:0-2519 GCA_043763755.1 Akkermansiaceae bacterium
TCCACATCGATCAGCATAGATGTCAGTGGCAACGTGTTTGTTGGGGGTAATTTCAACGGTGTGACGACCAATCTTTGGGGCATTAACATTACCAGTGCGTGATCAACTGACGGCTACATTGCTAAGCTAAACTCATCTGGAGCTTTCCAGTGGGCCAAACCAATTGGAGGGACTCTGTCTGAGGCTGCCAGCTCGATCAGCGTCGATAGCGGAGGTAGTGTTCTAGTGGCAGGAAATTTCGCCGGAACCACGACGAGTCTGGTAACAAATATCTCAAGCGCGGGAAGTAATGACGGGTATGTGGGCAAGTGGGATTCCAATGGAGTGGAGCAATGGGTCAGACCGATTGGCGGCGCTCTTTCCGACTATGCAACGTCGGTCGCCGTTGACGGGAGCAACAATGTTCTTATGGCAGGGGTTTTTGACACCGCTACCACTAACCTCGTAGGAATCGCTAACATTTTAAGCGCAGGATCCAATGACGGCTACGTGGCTAAATTCAACGCGTCTGGCATTGCACAATGGGCGAGGCCGATCGGAGGGGGATCTTATGATGGTGCCTCCTCAGTCACAGCGGATAGCAGCGGCAATGTTATAGTTGGGGGAAGTTTCACTGGAACAACCACGAATTTGGCAATGAATATCCCCAGCGCGGGAACTGGCGACGGGTTCGTTGCTGCTTGGAACACAAGCGGAGTGGGTCAATGGGCTAAAGCGCTTGGCGGCCCGTCCAATGATTCTGTCAGTGCGGTAAGAGTGGAAAATAGTAATACTATTTTGGTGGCTGGTAATTTCAGTGGAACAACTACAAATTTGACACCGAATATCACGAGTGCCGGTCTTCAGGATGGCTTCCATGTTAGGTTAGCTGCCAATGGCAATTCATTGAACGCCCAGCCGTTTGGGGGGCTTGGTGATGATTCGGTGTTTGATGTAATCCCTTGGGGCTCCGAATTCTATGTCCGAGGCTCTGCGGCATCCAATGGCACCTTTGCATTAGGAAACACTCGGATTCCACCCGGACCATTTTTGGTGGGCCTGCCACTATTTAATATCAATACCCCTACGGTACTCCCATCTGTGCAACTGGCTTGGGGGGGAAGTGCAGCATTAGGCGTTGGCAGCACGGCTTTGGGCGGGAATGCGTTCGCAGAAGGTTCAAACAGCGTTGCGCTAGGTTCCGGGGTATCGTTGGGTTCTTCGTCTTTATCTTTTGGAACAGGCCGCGCGTTAGCTTCAAATTCAATTGCTCTGGGAACAGGCATGGCCTCTGGCACAAGTTCAATTACTTTGGGTGCAGGCATTGCCTCTGGCGCAAGCTCTTTTGCCGTGGGAACGGGTGAGGCTTCGGGCTGGAATTCGTTTGCAATGGGAGTAAATTCCAAGGCATCAGGGAGAAGCTCTTTTGCGGGAGGATCGTTCTCATTTTCGTCACTTGTGACTTCTCAAGTTTCTGGAAACTGTTCGTTTGCCTGGGGGTCGGCACTCACTGCATCTGGAGCCTACTCACAAACCTTTGGCTCATGGAACTCTGTTCCCGCCAACAATGCTTCTGCATTTGGAACTCGGCTAATCGCGCAGTCACATAATTCATTTGCCCTAGGCCGCTACAACATCATTCAAGGCGACCCGATCAATTGGGTCCCCTCCGACGATCTCTTTGTCATCGGCAACGGTGATACTGCTGCATCCCTTTCCAACGCAGTCAAAACCCTGAAAAACGGCCAGACCACACTGACTAACAAAGAATGGAAAGCGAATCCAACGGTCCCCCCATCTCTCACAAACTCAAACGCAGAGGCCCTCGTCGTCGAAGGACATTCAGTTCTTAAAGGAAACACCATCCTCAAAGGCGAAACCAAACTCGAAGGCAAAGTCATCATCTCCGCCCCCCAAGGCGATATCTCCATGGGCATCTATCAATAAACCCGAGCTGTAGCTGAGGTCACTTGACCGTCACCGCACTTTCGCCCTCTCATAGAATCTCTAATGCCCATTCACCGCCATGCATTTCCCATCTCTGCGTAAGCCTCAGCTCTTCATCCTCCTCGCGGCCCTTGCCCTAGCAGGGACCGTGACGGGCGACCCCCCGAACCGCCCCACATGGTGGATGGATCCAGCCACCCGAGTCATCCCAGAAGGTGCGGTAGAAAACAACCTTGGCCCTGCCAACATCGGCCAAGCCAAGCACATGGCGGATATGGCTTTGAAAGCTCTCGCAACCAAAGATCAGGGCTTGTCCAATACCATCCGCCAAAAGCTCACCACTCCGCAACCAAACCCCGCCGATCTCAGTGGCCCACTGCTTCCAAAAATTATCGATTTCACCCCTCCAAGCCCACTCCCCACGAATTGGCCAGAGTCCCAGCGCGCGCCCCTCCTCCTCGGTCAGCTTAAAGCCATCGCCGCCCCTTTTTACACCCACCTTGATGCGACAAACCCCACTTGGCTAGCCGCCGAGCGCACCACCAACGGCACCAATTACCCCGGCTCCATCTTCCCCTGGACCGCCACCACCG
>JAYULG010000337.1:0-8899 GCA_043763755.1 Akkermansiaceae bacterium
TATAATAACCATGAACCCATACTTGGCCGCCCTTTGAGAATGGACCCGGAATTCATGAAAGCATGCGCTGGATCATGGTTAATCTGCTCCGTAACCATCGATCTGACTAAACATATATCATCTGCTATACTCCCAATGTGCGGAAATAATTCTGAAATCTCGATCCCACTATTACCCCACTTTTTAAAATTGGTAAACGAACCCCGAGCGATGAGTTCACTGCCTTGGAGTTGTGCAAGTTGTTGGCCTGCAGTGAAAGACTTAGGAAACGGCTGGCCATTAAGCCGATCCAGCTCGGGCTTGGGATCATACGATTCTAAATGAGATGGCCCGCCCGCCATGCATAGGTGGACGATGCGTTTCGCCCGTGCCGGAAAATGCACACCGCCTTGCCCTTGGAGATATGGCAATCCCGCTGGGCCACTCGATGCACCTGCTCCTAACAACTGCGAGAGCGCCATTCCACCGATGCCCGCGAAGCTTTTTTGCAAAAATGTGCGACGGCTAAAATCTTGCTGGCGGCGCTGAAATTCGGCTAGAAATGGATGATTCATGATTCAATAGCGTGTGATGGTTTCGTGCAAATTGAGGATGACGCGGCAGAGCTGCACCCATGCCGCAAGCTCTGAGAAATCTTGGCGCATACTGGACACAGTTTGAGCAGTGCCCACCACCACCGCAGCGGCATCCTCAGGCCTGGACTTATAGTGCGCTCGCTGGGTTGTAAGAAACTTTGCGAGCGATTCTAGCTCTTCCTGTTTCGCCTCTCGTGAAAGAGCTAAGCGCATGGCATGCTGAATTTTTTCGAAGTCAGTTCCTCCATTTTTTTCACGGAAAATTCTCATAGCTAAACCACGGGCTGCCTCCACAAACGATGGATCATTCAAGAGTGTGAGCGCTTGCTGCGGGCTATTCGATTGGAAGCGGTCCGCCGTGCAAGTCTCGCGGCTAGGCGCATCAAAGCCAGCTAACATCGGATGCATAAATGTCCGCTGCCAATGCATATAGACTCCTCTGCGGTATTGCTCATCACCAATGCTCGCTATGTAATCGCGTTCAGGGAAATTGAGATTCATATAGTATCCGGCTGGTTGATAAGGTTTTACGCTGGCACCTCCGATGGTATCACTCTTAAGCAAGCCTGCTATGGACAGCGCATTATCACGGATGATCTCTGCATCAAGCCGCCGCGGCGCTTGCTCACCTAGCAACCGGTTGAAAGGATCCTTCTCCGCTAAATCAGGCCGCTTCGCAGATTGTTGGCGGTAGGTGCGACTATTTACCATCAGGCGGACCATGTGTTTCACGTCCCAACCAGATTCACGGAACTCTACAGCTAGCCAATCAAGCAACTGTGGGTGAGAAGGCCACTCACCTTGGTTGCCCAAGTCATCAAGGACGTTTGAAAGGCCCTTGCCAAAAAATTGTTTCCAAAGCCGATTCGAAAACTGCCTTGATGTCAGTGGATTTTCCGCATTCACAAGCCACTTTGCGAGATCCAGCCGCGTGAGCCGCGGACCGTCAGTCCTCACAGACGCATGGGGGAGGAAATTAGGAACCGCAGGTTTCACCTCCTCCGCAGGTGCCATCCAGTTTCCACGGGGTAGTATATGCGTGCTTGGAATCTTATCTTGAGGCACACTTTGCGCCACCATTGAATGGGCGAATCCACCTCGGCAATCGGTGATTTGTGAGCGTAGATTCTTATAGCTTTCTGATAACTCGATTTCTGTGGTATTTGCCAAAATCCAAGCTGTAGCAATTTCCTTTTGGTGCGATTCACTTCGCTGAGCTGGCGCAGTGGTCAGCGCAACTTGCAATTCATTGCGCATCGCATGTGGATTACCGGGAATCGACTCTGCAAAGGAAGTAGTACTGATCCGCACTCTACCTATATCTGCTGAAGCGAGTGTCACTCGAAGAATCATGCCATCAGTTGCAATTATTTTATTCGGTAGATGATAGATAGCATGTTGCGCATGGGCGGCAGCATCCTGTGGTTCTTCCCATGGAGCAGGAGCGGCACGCCACTCTGGCTCAAGCAATGGACTATCTTGCCCATGACTATACGCGTGCGGTGTGCGCCGATCTGCTTGGCTCCACGCAGGAATGAGAGGCGTTTCGCTAGAGTCCTTTCCTATTAAAACGAAACTCGGTTTCACGGCAAATTTCCCATTAATTTGCCGCCCGACCTTACCTGAATTTTTATCGGAGGGCAGCGCTTCCATGCGGATCGCTCGCGCCGCACCTGCTGGGAAAGTGAAATCAACCGTGAGCAATTCTTCTTTTATCTCCGGCCCAGTGAAAAGAATAGATCGATCTTCTAGCACCTCAGAAGGCGTGCCTTTCAGTGACTTTACGGCAGTGGGCATTAGCGCATTCCAGCCTGAGGGATGCTTATCTAAATATAGAGAACTTGAAGCCGCCCATTCATCTATCTCTGTTTGATTCTCGGGTTTTATCAGGCCTGCAAGATGCTCTACTCCTTGTGCTTGAAGTTTCGCGAGCCTATAAAGTGTCGCATCATTCATTGCTTGAATCTCTGGTGGAAAAGGAAAATCGTTGTTGAATCCATCAAGGTCTGGATTGGGAGTGAATCCGTAGCTCGCATAAACACCCCACTCTCGTAAATCGGCGAAGAATGCACCGAGTGAGTAGTAATCTTTTGCAGTGATAGGATCAAACTTATGATCATGACATTCGGCGCAGCCCGTGGTCAATCCCATCCATGCAGCACCCAAAGCCCTCACGCGGTCACCTAGATGTTTGGCGAGGTATTCTTTTGGCTGCGCACCGCCCTCGCGAGTCATTAGATTGAGACGGAGAAATCCGGTAGCGACAAGCTGGTCGTCCGTGGGATCAGGCAGAAGATCACCGGCCAATTGCTCAATTGTAAATTGATCGAATGGCTTGTTATCATTAAATGCTTTGATCACATAATCTCGATAGGGAAAAATTCGCACGTTTTGATCTCCGTGATACCCGACGGTATCCGAGAAACGAACTATATCTAGCCATGGCACGGCCATCCGCTCGCCATAGTGAGGTGAGGCGAGCAAGCGCTCTACTTGCTTCTGGTAGGCATCTTTACTTTGATCATTGAGAAAGGCATCCAATTCTTGGATGGAGGGTGGCAGACCGATAAGATCGAGCGAAAGGCGACGAAGCAACGTGGCTCGATCCGCAGGTGGCGACGGCAATAATTTTTCTGCCTCTAGTGCACTCAAGATAAAAGCATCAATCGGATTGGCGGCTTCATCTGCATTCGCTGAGGGCTGCGGAATAGAAGTTTTGACCAATGGAGAGAATGACCAATGTTCTTCGTACTTAGCTCCTTGCTCAATCCATGCCCGCACCAAGGACTTTTGAGTGGCTGTTAGATCTTTATGAAACTCTGGCGGTGGCATCACTTCATCGGGATCGTTTGAAAAAATGCGTTCGAGAATCGCGCTTTCATCAGGCTTGCCGGGGACGATGGCTCGCTTCTCCGAATTTTTTAACTTCGCATAGGCACCTTCTGGCGTATCAAGGCGCAGATTCTCTTTGCGTGTCTTCGCATCGAATCCGTGACAAGCGAAGCAAGTGTTAGAGAAAATCGGACGGATGTGTGCATTAAAGGTAACGCTTTCCGGGATCTCGTTAGCCATCACCATAGAGCTGAAGCTATGAGTCATGAAAGCAAGAATCAGTAATATAGTGTTACGCATTTTCATGGAGCAAAAACTTGGATTTCATTGAGGCCACCGCCTTCGTGGGGATTACTACTCGGACGCTCTGTTTTTCTATAGTGAGAAAGTCCCATAACTTTAAGGTAGCGAGTGTGCACAGGATCAAAATGTAGCGACTCGGTGGGAAAATCAACACCGGGGGATGAAACAAGGCGGGTTTGGTTTGTTTTACGGACGATGGCGAGCGCCTCACCAGATACCAAACGCTTGCGGGAGGCAGTCTCTGCAGGAATCTCGATCTCACCCTCAAAGACTTCTGTTAGAATAACAATACCTTCATTTCCCGTCCCCACTGCCACGCCGAATTCTGTGCCGAGATCCGTGAGGCGGCCAGCGGGAGTATCCAAATGAAAGCCATCAAGGTGGCGAGGTATTTTCACTGTCGCGCGGCCATGACTTACCATCATTGAGCTCTGGGAGGACACTTGAAACTGGCATGGCCCCTCGAGAATGACGTTCACTCCACTGCGGAAACTGATTAGGACGAAGCCTGAATTAAGCCGTTGTGGCTGCATGATAGATCTTAGAGTGCTCCCGTTTTGCCAGATGGCGGAGGTCGTTCCACTTACGCGGGCAGCGGGGTTTCACAGGAAACGTAGAGTCTAGGCACTCCCTATCAAACTGCAAGCCACTGCCGCAAAAGCAACCCATCGCCCGAAGCGCCCTAGAGCAAGCTTGGAGCCGCATGATACGCCTCGCGACGCATGATGCCGGATCAGCGCAGCGTATAGCTTCTGGCTCCGCCGAAAGTGTTGCCGTGCAACTGCGGAGTGACTCAGGATTGAACACATGGCGATCCCGCGCAGCATCCCGTCGAGCGGCGTTGACATGAAAGGATGCGATGCGGCAAGCCCACGGCAGAAATGGTTTTTCCTGATCATACTCAGCGGCTTTGCGCCACAAAACGAGGTTAGTTTCTTGGAGCACATCATCTGCTTCTGAAGCATCTGGAAGCAGGGTGAGAATGTAAGAATGCAGCGTCGCCTGACAATGAGTGATCTAAGCCAACGGACTTTCTTGGGGATTTTGCGGCAAATTCTGAATCTTACGCAAAAAATAAGCACTCCCAAAAAATTCCCACTATGGCAGCGCGCGACCCTCGAGGATGGCTTGGGAAAATGGATCACCAGCGAGACCGCCAATCGTTATCACCCGATGCTGCCGGATTAATCTATCGATGAAGGCCTGAACCGGGACAGCCATACAGTTTCACTCTCTTGGATTCGCGAGGACATCATCAAAAAGTCTGAAATGGAACTGGGGTTCTCCATCCGAGGGAAGCTGTTGTCAGAAATTTTACTTTTTTCCGGTCGCTGCCCGCGTTTTTCTAACATCCTCCTCCGTGCCAGACGTGCGGCAAAATCCTCCTGTAGGCGGCGGATCGATGGGTGGTAGCGAGTCAATTTCACATTCGCAAACTACGCAATTTCCTTACGATGGGAAACCCTAAAAGCCTCTATTATGGCTTGAGCAAGGTCAACTTAGTGACGCGGCCAGTCACATTCCAATCCTGCACGTAGAGATTTCCCGCCTTATCAAAACTCAGGCCGTGAGGTGCTGTGAAAACGCCCGTTTTTAGATCCTCTGGTGTCACTTTGACATTCGCCCACTCTTGGGTATTCGGATTATCCCCGAGAAATGCGATGGGCGTGCCAGTCTTATCAAGGATGGTCACGCGGGATTCAAGCTCGGCAACTGCTACCACATCACCAAAAATACTCACCGCACATGGCAAGCGTAGGTTGGACGCATGCACGCCGATCCAGTTGCCTTCTAAATCGAAATGAACCAACCGCCGCTTCGCACGGTCTGCCACTAACAAACGTGGCTCGCCGAAGCGTGCATCAATTGCGAGGCCATGCGGCGTGTCAAATTGCTTCTCGTCCGCTCCTTTACTGCCGAATGACTTGAGCAGCTTTCCCGTTTCATCGAACTTATGGACGATGTTAGACCCGTATCCCATCGATGCGAAAATTGAACCATCTGACGCGACTGTTACACCCGTGAGACCACCCCATCCACCCGGGACTTCGCTGGTGGTGGCATTCGGAATTTCTAGCAGGATTTTCCCCTCCGGATCAATTTTACAAACGCGCAATGGCGGCTGGTCGCTATTGAGCTGGGCACCATAAAGGACTGTCTGGCCTGCTTCTTGGCGGATTGCCATGGCATGGAAGCCTCTGCACTCCGGAGCAATGGCTTTTACGAATGTGCCATCTGGCTTATAAACCACCACCGAGAGTTCTGAATCGGTGGAAACATAAATCAGGCCTGTTTGATCGTCCACCACCACCCCGCCGTGGGTGGGGCCAATGATTTTTCCATCAGGCAGCTTGCCCCAGTTTGGAACTGCTTCAAAGGTCCACGCCCCATTCCCAGTGCGGACGGCTGTCTGCGGCTCTGTACCCGGAGCTACCGCGTGATCTGGATGGGAAAATGCGAGCTGACTAATAAGGAACGGCAGGAAAATGGGTTTCAACGTCATGCCAAGATTCTTACGCTGGATCTTGATCGATCCGCCAACAAAAATCCCTGAGAAACTGGCATTCTTTTGATTCCACAACCAATTAGTAGAATTGGGTAACTACACCATCACACTTATTACGTAAAAACTTTTACCCTCGAAAATCCTCGCTCCCCGGAGTTTCAGCTCTTACTTTTAAGCTGCAAAAAGATTTCTTAGTTTTTTCTTGGAAAGTATTTTTATACCACTACTAATCCGTCCAGATTCCTTTATGCACCTTTCGAAAAAAGCTGAATACGCACTGCGAGCCACGATCAATCTAGGGATGGCCGCAGAGGTCGGACGCGCTACCGTTTCCGGTTCCGAACTTGCTGAGGTCAATCGCCTGCCCCTGAAATTCATTGAGCGTATCCTCCAAGAACTACGCGAGGCTGGCATCGTAGAGACCCATCGTGGTAAATTCGGCGGCTATTCACTTGCAAAACCCGCGAGCGAAATCGGCATCGGCCAGCTTGTGCGCCTGATGGATGGACGGCTTGCTCCGATTTGCTGCGCCAGCGAAAATGCTTACCAACCATGCACCTGCCCAGACGAGGCGCATTGTGGCTTGCGGATGATCATGATCGATGTGCGGAACGCCATCGCTAAGATTTTAGATCGCTACACTCTGGGCCAAGTCGTGGAGGTCACACTGCGTAAAATGCGCCGTGATGGCATCATTCCGCCATTCGCTACAGAGGATTCCTCAGTCGCCACCGCAAATTCCCCGAAGCGCAAGGCAGATCCCGCAGATGGCCTGCTCGCCGGCCTCTCACAACTCGCAATTTTTTCCCCTGCACACGATGAAATCGCTCAACCCTGAAACTTCCTCTCCCATTGATTCCACAGCGGATTGGCTCGATGTCGTCCGCCATAACGTGGCCAATCTCCGCTTCGGCTCCATCCAGATCACCGTCCACGAGGGGCGGGTCACCCAAGTAGAGAGCATCGAAAAGACCCGCTTCGTCGCCACCCGCGAGAACAGCTCAGCCGCGAGGAAGTAATCATTCTCCCAATGCCCACCGCACACCCGGGGGCCAGCACTACAACATCTGCGGAAGCTCACCGGACCACCGGATGCCGACGCTACGCAGAAATTATGAAAACGAAACACAACACACGCCTACGATACACCGCCGCACTGGCCCTGCTTGCCACACTACCCTCACAGGTAAGTGCCCAAGATGGGACTACAGAATACATTGAACCCTCCACATTTGATCAAATCTGGGGACATGCCGTTCTCTACAAAGATGATCTCAATCCCATTCTCCAAGAGTTTAAACTCCGTGGCCGCTATCATGGCCAATACTGGAATGTAGATGCCGATCAAGGAACTCAGAGCGACTGGGAAGATAGGCGCTCGCGCATCGGATTCGATGCTAAATTGTTTGAAAAGAAGTTAGAAGTCCGCGCGGATTTCCAGAGCAATGACGGCTTCCGCGATTTCTATGATGGCATCGTGGATGCCTATATCCGCTGGAAGCCTAAATCATGGCTCAGCATCACCGCAGGAAAAACCAAACCACTTATCGGTCAATATGATTGGCTGGAATCTACCACCAGCCAGCCCACCTTTGAACGGTCGCAAATATTCAATCAACTCGGGGTCAACCGCGCATCCGCACTTACCGTTGAGGGGACTTACCAAGCATACTCGTGGCGTGCCGGAGTTTACTCAAATGATACACCTAACAATACAGGCGGCAGCGGCTCGTTTGGCGATGGTGAATTCGGCGACTTCAATGGCGGAATCTCCTACAGCCTCGGCGTGGGATATGATTTTAAACAGATACTCAATCTGGAAAAGGCCGACCTGAAACTGGATTGGCTTCATAGCGATCGCAAAGCAAGCGATCTCGTCATGGGTAGATATGATGATATAATTTCCACCACGTTTGCCATGAAAGAAGGCGATGCCGCCCTCGTCTTAGAAGGCTTCCACGCCAGCGGAGGCGATGGAAATAACACGGATGTCTTCGGGTTCTTCATCCAGCCCACCTACGATATCTTACCAAAGAAGGTCCAGCTCGTTGCGCGTTATTCCTATGCAAATAGTGAGGGCCCGCTTGGCGTCGTCGGCCAAAATCGCTACGAACGCACAGTCGCTTCCAAGGGCGGCAGAGGAGATGCATATCATGCCCTCTACGGCGGTGCCCAATACTTTATCTACGGAGACAAGTTAAAACTCATGGCCGGCGCAGAGTGGTCTAAAATCGAAAATGATTCCGGTGATTCCTATGATGGCGTCACCCTCCTCACTGGTATTCGATTTGCATTTTAATTTTATTACAACATTTACTTTCCCTATACTTTTATATGAAAATTTCACATTTCCTCACACTCACTTCTCTAGCTCTCACTTCCGTTTTACCTGCGGATGAGTTGCTCAATGTTTCTTATGATCCTACTCGGGAATTCTACCAAGAATTCAATGCCTCTTTCGCGAACCAATGGAAGAAGCAAACTGGAAAATCACTCACCGTGAAACAATCCCATGGCGGGTCTGGCAAACAAGCACGCTCCGTGATCGATGGATTGCGCGCTGATGTTGTGACACTCGCACTCTCAGGCGATATCGATGTGATTGCTCAGCAAGCCAACCTATTACCTAAAGACTGGCAGTCGAAATACCCAGATAATAGCTCGCCCTATACCTCCACCATTG
>JAYULG010000338.1:0-8877 GCA_043763755.1 Akkermansiaceae bacterium
GAATCTTCGCCGATTTCTAGATAGCCCGCCTTTTTTATAGGAGCTAGCAAGGGAGGAGGCACATCCCCATTGCCGGGAATTCTCAACACGCGCCTGCAGCTCGGGCAGACGATTCCTTTGCCATCATGATCGCGCGGCACACGGAAGACGAACCGACAGTCCGGACAAACAAAACCCATCCAGCGGCGCGCACTTTCTTTCGTCTCTTCCACGCTGGAAGCCTGTCCCGTGATTGCCATCCGCTGCAAGCGCGATGTGGAAGAGTTCGCTCAAGGAAGGGTTTGCAAGGTGAGTGTGTTCGGCGAAACTCCGCCTCGATGATTCGTAAAATTTCGCTGATACTTCTTTCTATCTTTTTCGTGGTGGCAGGCGTGGCGCATTTTGTTTCACCTGAAACCTATCTCCCATTGATGCCACCTTACCTGCCTTGGCATTTATTTTTGATCTACCTGAGCGGTGCTGCAGAAGTGGCGGGCGGCGTGGGCCTGTGCGTGCCAAAATTACGCAAAGCAGCGGGCTGGGGTTTGATCGCACTGCTACTCGCGATCTTTCCAGCAAATATCTATATGCTTACAAACGGGCTAGTGCTCGGTGGCGAAGCAATACCTGAGTGGATACTCTGGGTACGGCTGCCGCTTCAAGGCGTGTTGATGGCCTGGGTGTGGTGGGCGGCCGTCGCAGGGCAAAAGAAACAAGAGCGGCCTGCTCCATCACATTTCTAACATCATCCGAGCAGGCGCTTCGAGCAGGTCCTTGATGCGGATGAGGAAGGTGACTGCCTCCTTGCCATCGACGAGGCGGTGATCGTAGCTAAGTGCAAGATACATCATCGGGCGGATGACCACTTGGCCGTTAAGAGCCACGGGCCGCTGCTGGATGGTATGCATCCCGAGAATGCCGCTCTGAGGTGGATTGAGGATGGGTGTGCTGAGCAGTGAGCCATAAGTCCCACCGTTAGAAATGGTGAAAACACCTCCCGTGAGGTCCTCAAGGGTGATCTTACCGTCTTTGGCTTTTTTCGCAAAATCGAGGATGTCCTTCTCGAGTTGAGCGAACGATTTCTGATCGGTATCTCGCAAAACAGGAACCACGAGCCCCTTCTCCGTGCCGATGGCCACGCCGATATCGTAGAAGTGGTTTTCAATGACATCCGTGCCATCAATGCGACCGTTGATCGACGGGACATCTTTCAGCGCTTGAGTTACGGCTTTGATGAAAAATGACATGAACCCGAGTTTCACGCCGTGTTTTTTCATGAACTCTTCCTGCACTGCTTTGCGCATGTCCATCACCGCAGTCATATCCACCTCATTGAAAGTAGTGAGGATGGCCGCAGTTTGCTGAGCATTGACCAGATGCGTGGCGATCTTGCGCCGCAGCATGGACATCTTTTTACGACTGGTCCGGCCATCACTGACAATTTCCGAAGAAACGCGTTCTACAGGGGCATGCGCGGAAGAAAAATCTGGCTTCGGGGTAGGTAAAGAAATCGGTGCGGCGGCCACAGGCAAGGTGGAAATCGGCGCGGCAGGTGCAGCTACAGGACTTGCCGGGGCAGCAGCGAGTGGGGCAGCGGCACTGCTATTGATCGTGGCAATCACTACTCCGATGGCGACTTCCTCGCCTTCTGGGATGATGACTTTCAAAATGCCAGAGGCCGGAGCTTCCAGTTCATTGGAAACTTTATCAGTCTCAAGTGTTACGAGGATTTCACCCTTGCTGACGAATTCACCCGTATTTTTGACCCATTTCGCGACGTTGGCCGAAGTGATGGATTCACCAGAAGCGGGCACTTTGATTTCGAAAATCCCGCCGGCTACAGCATTTTGCGGTGGTGCAGCAACGCTTGGCACGGCAGCGGGTGCCGCTTGAGAAACGGCAGTGGCAGCTTCGCCAGAAATGCGAGCGATGACGGTGCCGATGCCCACCTCTTCGCCCTCAACGACAATAATTTCGAGAATCCCATCCGCTGCGGCCTCGAGTTCATTGGAGACCTTGTCTGTCTCTAGCGTTACCAGTATTTCGCCTTTTAAAACGGCATCGCCAGATTTCTTGTGCCATCGAGCGACATTGGCAGAGGTGATGGATTCGCCAGATGCGGGAACTTTAACGTCGAGTGACATAGCTAAGGAGTCTGATTGAAGAGTTGAATTGGGAAAAAGATGGGAGAGAGGGATCAAACCGTGAATGCCTCACCGACGAGCGCTTTTTGCTCACGGTAATGCATGGCCTTGGAGCCGGCAGCAGGACTGGATGCGGTGCCACGCCCGGCATAGCGGACTTTCCCACCCACGGCACGCTCAAGGCGCGGGAAAATATAGGACCACGCGCCCATGTTCAGCGGCTCCTCTTGGCACCAGATAAAGTGGGATGCGTTGTGGTATTGGCTGATGATCGCTTGAATCATTTCCCGGTGGAATGGGTAGAGTTGCTCGATGCGGATGATGGCAGCATTTTCAATGCCCATCTCTTGGCGATGGGCCATAAGATCGTAGTAAACTTTACCGCTACAGAAAATGAGGCGGTTCACATCTGCAGGATTCGCGAAGACTTTCGTATCTGGCAGAATTTCTTGGAAACAGGTGCCTTCGAGGAAATCGTAGGAATGGGAAACTGCTTCCGGGCGCCCTAACAGACTTTTAGGAGTCATGAGAATCAGTGGCTTGCGGAAGTCCCGATGCTTTTGGCGGCGGAGTGCGTGGAAGTATTGTGCGGGAGTGGAAAAGTTTCCGACGATCATATTTTTCTCGGCGCAGAGCTGGAGAAATCTTTCGAGCCGGGCGCTGGAATGCTCAGGCCCCATGCCCTCGTAGCCGTGAGGAAGAAGCATCACAAGGTCACTCGGAGTCTGCCACTTGGATTCAGCGGACGAGATAAATTGATCAATAATGACCTGTGCGCCGTTTGAGAAATCGCCAAATTGTGCCTCCCAGAGCGTGAGCATGGTAGGATACGAAAGCGAATAACCATAGTCGAAGCCCAGCACTGCGAACTCGGACAGAAACGAGTTATGCACACAGAATCGCGCTTGCTCTGGCGAAAGGTGCTCAAGGGGAATGTAGCGATCCCGATCATCTGCATCATAAAACACCGCGTGGCGCTGTGAGAAGGTCCCGCGGCGGCAGTCTTGCCCTGAGAGCCGCACAGGCGTGCCTTCTAACAGTAGCGAGCCAAACGCGAGTGACTCCGCGAAGGCCCAATCGATAGGACCACCATTTTCCAAGCACTCGATGCGGCGCGGGACAAAGCGCTTTTCCAAGGTGGAGTTTAAATGAAATCCCTCTGGGACGGTCGTGAGAACCTTGCCGATGTGCTGTAGCTGATCTTCAGAAATGCCCGTAGGCACTGGCGCATGCGAGTAAGGCTGTTGGAAAATCCCGGTGGAGCCACTGAAAGCGGTGCGATCCCCCGCCTCATTGAGCTGGAGCATTTTCTGGTAGCCTTCTTCGAGCTTCGCCCAGATGGCGGCATCCAGCGCATCCGCATCTGCTTGTGAAATGATGCCTTGGGTGACGAGCTGCGCCTTGTAGGTTTTTCCAAATGGCGCACGCTCAGCGATTTTACGAGCGATGATGGGCTGAGTGAAGGCTGCCTGGTCAGCCTCATTGTGGCCTTGGCGGCGATAGCAATACATGTCAATGACGATGTCGCGTTCAAACTTTTGGCGGAAATCGAGCGCAAATAGCGCGGCCCAGTAGAGTTCCATCGGCTCCTCACCGTTCACGTGCAAGATGGGTGCCTCAACCATTTTTGCAACGTCCGTCGCATACACCGTGGAGCGGGCATCTGCAGGTGAAGTGGTAAAGCCTATCTGATTATTGATGATTAGATGGATGGTGCCACCGGTGCGGTAGCCTTTAAGCTGGGAGAGATTTAAGACCTCCGCCACCGAGCCTTGGCCCGCGAAGGCAGCATCGCCATGAAGCAAAATGGGAAGGACCAAGCCACGGTCGATTTCGCCGCCTTGGCCATCATTGAGCACACGTTGGCGGGCACGCGCCTTGCCCTCGACGATAGAATTTACGGCCTCGAGGTGGCTTGGATTTGCCGCCAGATTGATGCGGACTTTGCCATCAGTGAGCTCACGGATGCTTTGATAGCCGAGGTGGTATTTCACATCCCCATCCCCAGCCACAAGGTCTGGCTCATAGTTTGGAGTGAATTCGTAGAGCAGCGTGGTGAGCGATTTCCTCACGAAATTTGCCAAAATATTGAGCCGCCCACGATGCGACATCCCCATTTCGATTTCTTGGACGCGGCGCGACGGGCACGCTTCAAGAATCGCATTCAGGATGATCATAATTCCTTCTCCACCCTCGTTGGAAAAGCGCTTTTCGCCGAGGAAGCGCTTGCCAATAAAATGCTCAAACGCCTCGGACTCCAGCACCCAGCAAAGTGAATTGAGCTTCTTCGCGGGAGTCTCCTCTTGCCGTAGTGCATGCATTTCAATCCGCTCGCGCACCCAGTGGCGCACGGTGGTATTATTGATATGCATAAATTCGAAACCGATTTTACCCGAGTAGGTAACTTCCAGCCCGGCCACCATTTCGCGCAGTTTCATCTTATCGCCATGGCGGAAAAATGAGTTAAAAACATCGCGATCCAAGTCCGCCTCGGTCAGCCCGAATTGCTCCAAACGGAGGCGCGGATTCCGCTCCGGATTGTCCTCTAGCGGATTGATGTGAGCCTGCGTGTGGCCGAGAGTGCGGTAATTATAAATGAGACTGGTCACGCGTCCGTAGAATGCAGTGTCCGCATCACTTGAAGGCGCGGTCGCCGCCTCTTCCTTGCGCTTGATTTGGGCGGAACCCAGCTCGAATCCTTCAAAAAAGGCGGCCCACGTCACCTCGACGGATTGCGGGTTTTCACACCACTGAGCATATTTTTCATCCAATACATCTGCGTTCTGCCGTGCCGAAACCGAGGAGTTCATGAGGAATTGTTAAAATGATGGAGCGAACTCGCAAAAATACCGCTTGGCCCGCCGCGCACGGGGATTCATTAAAGGGCATGCCGCCCGCCGTCAATGGAACAAGCGGCTTTTTCTACAATCACTTTGCGCTGCTGTTTCACCATGATTGAAGTCCACGAACTCACCAAACGCTACGCCCGCCATGAGGCCGTGCGAGGCATCACATTTTCCGTGGCAAAGGGCGAAATCGTTGGTTTTCTCGGGCCGAATGGTGCCGGAAAAACTACCACCTTGCGGATGCTCACTGGCTACCTGCCGCCTACTTCAGGCACCGCTAGCATCGGCGGCTGCGATGTCTTCCGCCAATCACTCGCTGCCCGCAAAAAAATCGGTTACATGCCAGAAAATGTGCCGCTCTATGACGACATGCGCGTGCGTGAGTATCTCAAATTTCGCGCTCAGCTCAAGGGCCTCAACAATACGGATACCCGCCGCCGCGTGGGAGATGTGATTGACACCTGCGGCCTCACTCAAGTGCGCCGAAAAATGATCAAAACCCTCTCGAAAGGCTACCGCCAGCGAGTGGGACTGGCTGATGCCCTAGTCCATGATCCCGAGCTACTGATACTTGATGAGCCCACCAATGGTCTTGATCCAAATCAAATCCGCCAAATCCGCGAACTCATCCGCCACCTTGGCCAGACGCACACCGTGCTAATTTCCACCCATATCCTGCCAGAAGTGGAAATGACATGCAATCGCGTGATCATCATCGATGGCGGGAAAATCAAAGCCGCAGATGTCCCTGCCACTCTCGTCGAACAGATGCGTAGTGCCGGGCGCATCCAAGTAGAAATCCAGGCCGACCCTCAAGTGGCAGCCGCCGCGCTCAATCGGCTCCAACAAGTGAAAAAAGTCACCCCCACAGATCTCGAAGACGGCTGGACGCGCTACACCGTGTGGGTGGATTCCGGCACAGATGCGCGTGAACGCATCAATCAACTGGCAGCCCAAAACGGCTGGCCACTCCGCACACTATTCCGCCATGCAGCCACTCTCGAGGATGTGTTTGTGGAACTCACGCGCAGAGACTGAGGGAAAGTCGCCGTAGATTACTCGGTAAGTGCGCTTGAGACTATGCCCCATTTATAGAGGTAATCATTTCCTAATTCACCTACACACCCAAGTTTGAACAAGCCTTCAAAAACATCGACGATGTCCTCTGGAAAGACGCCGGTTGCACCAGCGAGCTGGACTACACCGAGCAATCCTCTTGGCTGCTTTTCCTGAAATACCTCGACGCCCTAGGGCGCGAAAAAGCCACCGAAGTCAAGCTGGGAGGCAGGAAATACACGCCCATCCTCGATCCCGCCTACCGCTGGGAATCATGGGCGGCGCCGAAAAAGGACGGCAAGATCGACCACAACTCCGCCCTCACTGGCGACGACCTCATCCAGTTCGTCAACGCCCGGCTCTTTCCCTTCCTCCACGGCTTCAAGGCCAAGGCGACTGGCCCGAACACTATCATACAAGATCGGCGAAATTTTCGGGGAAATTAAAAACCGCATCCAGAGTGGGTATAATTTACGGGACATCATCAATGCGATTGATGAGCTGCGGTTCCATTCCCAGACCGAAAAACACGAGCTTTCCCACCTTTACGAAGCCAAGATCAAGAACATGGGCAACGCCGGGCGCAACGGCGTCGAATATTACACCCCGCGCCCGCTCATCCGCGCAATCGTGCGGGTCGTGGCGCCGCGCATCGGGAAAAAAATTTGCGAACCCGCCGTCGGCAGCGCGGGTTTCCTCTGCGGAGCCTACGACTACCTCAGAAATCTGCCTTCCCAGCTCACCACCAAAGACCTCCCTATCCTCCAAACCCAGACCTTTTTCGGAAACTGTTGGAAGAATGCAACCTTCACACCGTGCTCGACTGCCCCGGGTGAAGACCGTGGTCCTATTTTTTGAAAGAGGCGCGCCCATCCGGAAAGTCTGGTTCTACCAACTCGATGCCGGCAGAAACATGGGAAAAACCAACCCGCTCAATGATGCGGACATGGCGGACTTCATCGACCGTCAGAAGACCTTTGCCGACTCGCCGAAAAGTTGGAGCGTGGACGTGAAGGACATCGATGCGAGAACCTACGATCTCTCCGTGAAAACCCGAACGGCGGTGAGGAAATTGCCCACCGCAGCCCCAGTCAAATCATTGCTGAGATTGAGCAACTCGACAATGAGGCGCATAGCGTTTTAAAAAAATCAACATGCTCCTTGGTGATCGATTCACTGACTAGATTATGAATGAGCCACAAGACATCCGCTGGAAATAACGCTTTCAAAACTTCACAAAAGCCATGCAAACCATGCGCCAAGTCGTGGCAGTCAGCCAGCAGCGCCCGCTATCTGAACTGGAGCAACAAGGCTTGATTCAAAGATTCGAATTCACCCACGAACTTGCGTGGAAAGTTCTCAAAGACTACTTGGAGGAACAAGGCTTCGTCGGTATCATTGGATCGAAAAACGCCACGCGCGATGCTTTCAAAGAAGGGCTTCTCGAAGACGGCCAAGTATGGATGGACATGATCCAAGCTCGTAATGAGACCTCCCACACTTACGATACTGAACGTGCTAAAAAAATCGCCGACCAGATACTGTTCCAGTTCTTTCCAGCCTTTGCCTTGCCGCCATTTACCAGCAAAAGCTCGCCGCGCTAGAGGCATTGAAAAAATTCTTGCTCCACCAAGCCTTCAGCGGGGCTTTGTGAAACGATCTTGCCAGCACCCGCCATGATGACCAAGTTGCCAGAAATGATGGGATTGACCTTGCTGATGGCATGGACCGCGTTGACGCCGTCAACTCGGTTAAACCCGTCAATCCAGTCCCACCCGTCAGTCGCGTCACCCCAGTCCCACCCGTCACCCCGCAATGCCTGAGTTGTTCGACAAACACGGCGGTTTCCGCAAGCTCCACTCCTTCACGCTGGCCACCATCGTCCAGTTCGAGACCCTGCGTTTCTGTCGCCGTTTTCTCACCTTCGACCACCGCCAGGCCGTCGAAAAATTCTACGACCCCAAGGGCCGCCAATACGACCAAATGACCCAAGCTGCCCGCAGCGGTCGCCAAAACATCATCGAAGGCTCCGAGCGATCCTCCACCTCCAAGGATACCGAGATGAAGCTCACCGACGTCGCCCGCGCCAGCCTCAGCGAGCTGCGCGGCGACTACGAAATCCTCATCATCGACCGCGACCAGCTCCCGTGGTCCGTCCATTTCAGCGAGGCAAAAGCCGTCAACGCCATCTCGCTCGACATGCTGCCCTCCGCCGATGACCTCGTCCACGAGTGCGCCAAGCACGCGCTGGAACAACGCAAAAAATATGCCCGCTGGCTCGATGCCGACGACGCCGTGGTCGTTGCCAACGCCATGCTCATCATCAGCAGCCGCGCGCTGAACATGCTCAAAAGCCAGATCGAAGCCCAAGGCAAAGCCTTCGAGGAAACCGGCGGCTTCAGCGAGCGGCTCTCCACCCGCCGCCTCGAAGCCCGCGAGGAGCAACGCAACGCCGACTGCCCACCCTGCCCACCCTGCCCACCCTGCCCGCAATACCAACAGCCCATGCGCCGCAGAAGATCCGCCAAAGGCGAGTTCTGGGGCTGCGTGGGCTACCCGGCGTGCAAAGGAACCAAGCCGATATGACGTCTCTGGCGTCATTGACCCAGTTGTCAACGCCGTCAACCCCGTCAACAAAGTCACCATGAACGAGACCCAAACCCGCGCCGAGCACATCGTCCCCGCCCTCGTCGCGGCGGGTTGGGGCATCGTCGAGGGCAGCCGTATCTTGCGCGAGCACACCATTTTGCCGGGCCGTATTGAGGGCCACGGGCGGCGCGGTCGCTCGCTGGCAGCAGACTACGTGCTGGTTTACCGGAACCAAAAGCTAGCCGTCATCGAGGCAAAAGCCT
>JAYULG010000339.1:0-2507 GCA_043763755.1 Akkermansiaceae bacterium
TTTGACGATATCCTCAACGTTTTCGGTGCGGCCTTCGGCGAGTTCGGAAACGTGGACGAGTCCATCTTTACCAGGGAGCACTTCCATGAAGGCGCCGAACTGGGTGATGGAAACAACCTTGCCGGTGTAAACCTTGCCCACTTCGATTTCTTGGAACATGGCGGGCTTTCATCGCCTTGGCGCGGTCGAGGCCTTCTTGCTTGGAAGCATAGATGTGGACGGTGCCGTCGTCTTCGATGTTGGTATAAGGTCTTTTAACTTCGCGCGGCCTGCGAACAAGTCAAAATATAAAAATTTTATAGTTACAGCTTAGTAATTTGACATATTTATGACAAAGTTAAGTTTAAGCTTGCAAGCTTGGAATTGGATGGTATTTTTCGTGCATGTCTGGACCGCAAGAAAATCAGCCCACTCCTATTACAAAAAATCGGGTTCGCAGCCCCGCATACCCATTTTTCGGGCTTGGCGACGCAATCAAAAAAGCGCGAGATTTGTGGGATGCTCAAAGGAAGGGGGAGGGCCATCTTGATTCAGTAGTTCATGCTCTCGGCTATAACGGCCGTAATGGTGCCTCATTGAGGGCCATAGCGGCCCTCAATCACTTTGGACTTACAGAAGAATCAGGATCTAAAGATAATCGCAGAATCCGGCTTACCGATCTTGCTCAGGAAATTATTCATCTTCCAGATGAGGACGATAAAAAGGTCAGCTCTTTGAAGAAAGCAGCTTTGATGCCGACGATTCACCAAATTCTCTGGGAACGGTATAAAAACACACTTCCGAGTGACACGATTATAAAATCGTTTTTGGTTCGGGATAAAAGTTACAATGAGTCATCCACCTTGGATGTTATCGCAAACTACCGAGAATCATTCAACCTTGCTAAACTAGGAGATGTAATTGAGTCCAATCCAAGTGACTTCGAGGATGTCGATGAAGTTAAGACGCCGATGCCTGAAAGGAGTGCAACCGCTACCTCTACAATGCCTCAGCGACCAATCGCTTCACCACATCAACCAGAGACTCCCCTAATACGTGCGACACCCATAAACCAGGAACTTCCGATCCTAGTGGATCATGGGCAAGTCGCACTTATTCCGTTTCCGATGTCTGAGGAGGCTTTCGATCTTCTAATTGGAACTTTGAACCTCTGGAAAAAGAAACTTGTGCAATAACCCTCTCCTTAAACCCATGGAGACGCTCGTTAAAACGCGTAAAAGTTAAAAATAAATTCAGAACCATTTCAAAATAGTAGGGACCGCAATAAAGTTACAGAATTATGTCAAACTCCTCACAATACTTGATCGAATCTCTAAACCCGTCGAAGCATCGGCGGGAGGAGTTTGATTGTGGGGTGGATGCATTGAACGACTACTTGAAGAAGCGGGCGAGGAAGGAAATGGATGCTGGCTTGGCGGTTTGTTTCGTGGCGGTTCCTGAGAGTGATTCGGGATGTATTGTCGGATTTTATACGCTGTCCGCAGCGACAATCCTTACGACTGCGTTGCCAGAAGCGGTCACCAAGAAACTGCCTCGATATGGGGAGTTTCCGGCGACCTTGCTGGGCCGCTTGGCACGCTCAGTGGCTTTCAAAGGTCAAGGCTTGGGGGATCGCTTGATGATGAGTGCGTTTGCCAGAGCGGCTCACGGCGCGGAGGAAGTGGCATCTTGGGCAATAGTCACCGATCCAAAAGACGACAACGCCAGGAGGTTTTACGAGGAGTTCGGCTTTTCTGAACTAGGAGCGAATCGGCTTTTTATGCCGATGAAACAGGTGGCAAGTCTGCTTTCGTCTAACGCTCTGTAACTGTTGCCTGATGGAGTTTCAGCGCTTTGGTGAAACGCTGTGTAGGCCGTGTCGGAGGAGCCAGAAGGGCTTCTACAAAACGCCGCGACTCGGTTTCGTTCAGTTGGATGGAATCGTGGCGGCGGATCACTTCCTGAGCGGCGTCACGGATATGGGACACGACGAAGGAAGCGAGCGATGAACCTTCCAACGCCGCAGCGCGAGTCAGCAGCGACTTGTCCTCTGGGGTGATCCGGGCGACGAGCCGATCCGAGCGGCGGGGATCATTTTGCAAGGTTGCCATGGCGGGAATGTGTGCCGATTTGTGCCACAAATCAAGATTTTTAATTGTGGTCGGATTTTGAGGTTCAGGAGGCCGGACGCCTCCTACGACGGTCTGGGACAGGTTGTCCCAGCCACTGTGAAGAAAAACAAAACCGACGGCCCTTGTGGGGACGCCGGTTTGGTGATAAATCGAAGAGGCGATTCGGAGATCGCCGCTCCTTGAGTATTACTCGGCAGCGACGGGCTGCTGGGCGTCGTGTTCAGCGGCTTTTTGGTCGCGGAGCCAGGCTCGGCGGGACATTTTCACGCGGCCTTTTTCGTCCACTCCGAGGCACTTAGCGGTGATGACGTCGCCTTTTTTGACGATATCCTCAACGTTTTCGGTGCGGCCTTCGGCGAGTTCGGAAACGTGGACGAGTCCATCTTTACCAGGGAG
>JAYULG010000340.1:0-2506 GCA_043763755.1 Akkermansiaceae bacterium
CTCACTTTCGATGGTGATTTCTCCGCCATGCTCGCGCAGGATGCGGCGCACGATGAGCAGGCCCAGCCCCGAGCCGCTCGGTTTCGTGGTCCGGTAGGGCTCGAAAATGGCCCCCATGTGCTCAGGGGAAATGCCCGTGCCATTGTCCTCGATGGCTAGAATGTGCTCATAGTCGTTGATCCGGGTGCGGATGGAAATACGCCCGTCTTGCCCAGGGATAGCCTGCGCAGCATTGCGGATGAGGTTGTAGAAAACTTGGTGAAATTGCCCAGGATCCACCATCGCAGACGGCATGTTTTCTGCGAGATCGAGCTGCACGGCGATGCGGCGCGATGCGAGCTCCGGCTCCAGAAGCGTGAGTGTCTCGTGCAGTAAAACATGCAAATCTGCCCGCTCTCGCAGCGGGGTGGTGGGCCGCACCGCTTGCAGAAATTGCTTGAGAATGGCATCCAGCCGTTGGATTTCCTCACGCGCAGTGTTGAGGTTTTCCTCTAAAGGGATGCGATCCGCCGGCGAAAATTTCCGAAATTTCCTGCCGAGTAACTGAAGGTGGATGTCTAATGAGTTCAGGGGATTCCCGATTTCATGGGCCACACCTGCCGCCAGCAATGTGAGCGAGTTCAGGCGCTCAGATTCCAAGGTTTTCTCAGCCTCAGCGCGAGTGCTGGTGAGATCCCGGATGAGCATCACGAAGCCCAGCGATGCACTTGCCTCTTCGGAAACACCGATGGGCGCGAGGTAAAAATTGAGATAACGATTCTCAGGATAAAAAACTTCAAGGTCGCGGCTAATCGTCCGCCCGGGCTTGCCCAGCGTTTCCCACTCCAAACCACGAATCTGAGTGGAGATCAGCTCGCCCGTGGCCTTCGCGGGCTCTAGCCCGAAGAACTGGCACGCCGCCTGATTGATAAAGCCGATGATGCCAGCCGCATCCAGCACGATCACCCCTTCATGCAGTGCCTCGAAGACTTTTTCTAAAAACCCCTTCTCGCGCAGCAGCCGCGTCATCACCTGCTGGACTTCGCCTGACTCCACGCGATCTAGCCTAGCCACCAGTTTCTCTAAAAAGCCGGACTTCACCTTCAGTTTGCTGTTGCGATTTTTACGCTGCGAAAACGACATGGACGGTGCTGTGCTTATGCTTTGCCATTCCCTCAAACTCGCATGACTGCGTCAAAGTGGCACGGCCTCCTAAGGATGGCAACTCATAGCATCTGCCAATCTCACGCACTTCAATAGCGGGCCATCGTGTCATCCACAGATTGCGCCCACGCCTCGATCCCGCCGCGCATGGAAAACGCGCTTTCCACGCCCATGGCACGTAGAAAATTCGCAGCCCTTAGCGAGCGCACCCCATGGTGACAATAGACCACCACTCCCCGCTCATTTCCCGCGCTGAGGATCTCTTTCACCCCAGAAAACAGCCCCAGCGGGATCCACTCGTTGCCGGAAATTTGGCAAATCGCCAGCTCGTCTTGCTCCCGGCAATCGATCAAGCGGGGCCGTTCATTGCGCGGTAAACACGCCCACGCGGCCACCTGCTCCGGTGTAGTTTCTAGAGTCTCAGCCGGATCTGGTAAAAATGAAAAGCGATCGCTCATTCCACAATCACCGGAGTGCCCACCACCACGTTTTCAAAAAACTTTTCGGACATGTGGTGTGGCATCCGGATGCAGCCGTGCGATGCCGCGTAGCCGGGCAAGTAACCAGTGTGCATCCCGATGCCCGCATTGAAGCGCATGAAGTTCGGCATCGGCGCGTTGTAGAAAACAGCATTCGGCGGCACCTTATCCACACGGATGTCCACGCTATCGTTGATCGTCTGGCCTGTGCTCCTATCCTTGAAAACCCCGTAGGCTGAAGACTTGTGATCCATGTTTTTCTGCGTGATTTTATATCTACCGGGAGGCGTGCCATGGTCCTCACTGCCGCTGGAAATTTTTGAAACTCCCACCAACACACCGCCTTTGTAGAAAAACGCTTTTTGCTGACCACGATTGATCCTAATCAACGGGCTGCCCTGCGCCCCATCGCCGTCCCAATAAGAAATATCGTCTGGAATCGCTGGCGGCGGATGGTGCGGCCCGCCGGAAGTCGCCCGCTGGATCGGACCACCCACGCCAGCCATGTAGCCGGAGCCTGCTGGGCCTCCTGTGCTGCAGCCCGTCAACGCCAAACCCACAAGCCCTGCGAGAACTGTAAGAAACGATAAAGAAATTGAGATTTTCATTTTGCGCGGAAGAATGTGGCGGTTTCCCCCTCACGTCAAGAAAACTAAAGATGCCCGTAATATACCGCCGCGCATCAAGATTTGTGGAAAAAAGATCTTTCCCTGATGTTCCGGCATCCTGTCATAATTGCAACGGTGTTCAAGTTTTCTCTAGAAATTCCCCTCCAGCTCGGCTTTGAAGCCCTCTAGCTGACCACTGACGAGGTGATGTCTCGGAAAATAGCAAGAAGTTCATTTATCCGCCGTGACGACTCCTGCTTCGCTTTAAAGCTTGAT
>JAYULG010000341.1:0-8848 GCA_043763755.1 Akkermansiaceae bacterium
AAGCTTGATCCTCAGGCAAACCTCACAGACGTCTATGCATTTATACGCCAGCGGCCAAATGGCGAGCGTGCATTAGTAGTCGAGGTTGCAGTGCGCCCATTTTCTGAGCCGGGTGATGGCCTTGCATATGAGGCATTTTCTCCAGACGCACTCTACAGCATTCATATCGCGAATCCCAATACAGGAGCTGAGCTGCAACGTTACGATTTCCAGTTTTCGGCAGTCAGCGCTGTAGGCGGTAACTACAAAAACACCGGGACGATTCTCCGCTACGGACGCGGCACAGAAATCGGGCCAATCGTCACTGTGGGAGATGCTAGGCAAAATTTTGTGCAAACCTATAATGTATCGAGTGTCATCGCAAATAACCGCATTAGACTAAATGGTTCTACGCAATTGCTAGTTCCCCCGCCTAATGTGGGACTAAAGACAACACCAAGCTATAATAATTCCACGACGGGGGCCGCAGTCTCTGGAGCTGCAAATCGTGCTAGCTTAGATGCCTACACGAGGCAAACCACGTATGACTTACCCACTACTACTGTGCCGACTGGATTCACTGTATTCTGTGGCCCGCGAGAAGACGGTTTCTTTGCAGATACTCCGGGCATTTCCGATTTATTAGATAGCCGCATCCTTGATAACAACGGCACGCTTGCAGATGGCCTCGGGCAAGATGGCAATGGTGTTGATGATTTCAAAGGCTTTAACGTGCTCCACTATGGGATCGTCATCCCACTCACCGCATTGCCGAGCATTTCCTACACCGGAGCCTTACAAACTGCGAGCAGTGGCGTAGGAGTCTATGCTTCAGTGAGCCGGCCACGAGTCACGCTACGCACTATAAATGCAGCCGATGTTTCCGTAGGACCCTATATTCAAGTGAATCGCATGGGGAATCCTCTGTTCAATGAAGCGCTTGTCGCAATGGTGGGAAAAGATCAATACAACCGCACTTCGCCCACTACGGATGCTGCTACCTTCGCGACTTATGCGCAAAATTCGGAACTAGCTGTCCTCATCAATGCAGTATTCGGCACTACATTCCAAACGACGGGCCGGGCAGATTTACAGGCAATCTTCATTCCTGATGTGATTCGGGTAAACACCACAACGGCCGCCGTAAGAGTGCCTGGTGAAGCGGGTTTTAACCGCCTAAGCTTCATCGGAGGTGATACCATTGCGAATGGTGCTGGTGTACAAATCCCATCCGGCTGGCCTAACGGACGCCGGGTAGGAGATGATGTCGTGGATATCGCCCTCACAGCGATTGCCAGTGGCCCATCATTCACTACGATTACTGTCGTTGGAGATAATGTTCCCTCAAACGATCAATTATACAATCGCACCTTCCCATATCTTGCGACTCCCCATTCTGGAACTGACCACTCGAAAGACTCAGGAACAAACGTCGGTTTCTGATCCGCCTCGATCAAGCATCGCACGTCATTGAGCAAAAAAGCATAGGTGGCTCCCGACCCGAAGCTACCTATGCATTTTGCTTCGCCTAATTGAATTAAGATTATGATTTTAATGCCTGCTCGTTTCATATTAGTAGTATTATGTATAGTGGGTGCATTCGCGCTCGCTTGGCATGGTAGGACTCTACCTATTCTCAAATTCCCCTCACCTCCTACCGTTGGCACTTCTCCCGCTACGATTCTTAGTAAACTCCCCATTCTCGGAGACAAACTCCCTTTCGAAAAATCTTACAAAGCCGCTGTTTCTAAAACTCAAAATTCCCCAAAATTGGTTCGCAACTGGGTAGAACTCGGAGAGCTGCTCGCGCAACTTCAAAGGGAAACAGGAAACTCTGCCTACTTTGATCACGCTGCATCCATTTATCAGGAGGCAATGCGCCTTGATCCACAAAACGTAGCGGCGATGACAGGCATGGCATGGGTCACGGGAGGCGGGCATCGCTTCGATCAAAGTATCCAATGGGCAAACCGTGCGCTGGCAACACAGGCAGACTACCCCGACGCATTTGGAATCATGGGAGATGCCGCGCTTGAACTTGGGGATTATGATTCTGCCTATGCTCACTATCAAAAGATGATGGACCTTCGCCCAGACCTCTCATCATGGGCACGCGGGGCGCATTTGTTATGGCTTACAGGTAAGGCGCCTCAAGCCATCTCGCTGATGGAAAAGGCGATTCGATCAGGAGCCCCCTACGCGGAGAACACAGCATGGTGTCGGGCACGGCTTGCTAATATGCATTTTACGCAAGGTGCACTCTTGCCAGCACAGATGGCTATTCAATCACCTTTGGACGCTGGCACGAAGAATGTTCATATTCTTCTTATCGCCGCGAAAATCGCCGCCGCCAGACAAGAGCATGAATCTGCGGCAGCCTTCTATCATAAAGTGTTAGAGAGCTACCCAAACTTGGAAGCTTTTGCTGGCTTGGGCGATCTCATGGCAGTGCAAAACAAACATGAAGACGCCGAAAACTTCTATCTGCAAGTCGAGGCCCTCCATGATGCCAACCTCCAAGCAGGAACTCACGATCACGGATTCATGGCTCGTTTTTATGCAGACAGAGATCGCAAACTCCCCGAAGCCCTGCGCATGGCAGAAGAACATAAACTCACCCTTAATGTGCTTGAGGCCGACACTCTTGCTTGGGTCTATTATAAAAATAATTTACTATCACAAGCGATTGATGCGATAAAACGTGCCCTTGCTCAAAACACCCCTGATCCTGAAATTCACTATCATGCTGGAATGATCGCAAGGGCACATGGCGATCTTAAATCTGCAAACTTTCATTTTGCAAAGGCCATCGCGTTGAATCCAAATTTTAGCATTCTACAATCGCGCAGAATTCCTAACTCTACAAATCATGCGAAGAACCCATGAAACGGTATTTAAATCTTCTATTTTGCGGATTATTACTCTTTCTCACACATTTCACGTGCCATGGTCACGAAGAGCCGACTAGTTTTGCAGATTTAAGGATCGGCTCGGGAGATGTCCATCTTTCCATTACGGCATCTAATCTCGATCTCGCCCACGATTTGAGTGAGATTGATGCTGGTATGCTTCTTGATCCATCCGTGATCAAAGCGAACCAAGACACGCTCGCGAGGACCCTTCTTTCACGTATAAAGGTCTCTGGGAACGGAAAACCACTGGAGGGAAAATTCCTCTCGATTCATTCGATTCCAGAGAAGAACGACCTTCGTTTAGATTTTTTATATCCCGCACTTGGAGTGGTAAATACCTTCCAAATCGAGTGCGAGCTTTTCCCGTATGACCCAAGGCACAGCACCTATCTCAATGTCTATCAATCAAAGTTTCTACTCCATCAGCATACTTTCAGAGGTGATAGTCACTCAGTTTCATTCAGCGCGCAAAAACCGCAGGCTATCCTACCGGTGATACGTGAATTTGTCTACGAAGGTATCCACCATATATTCATTGGCCCAGACCACATCTTGTTCGTAGTTGGATTGCTTCTACTTGGTGGCAGTGTAGGCCAGCTATTAAAAATTCTCACGCTATTCACGGTGGCACATAGCATTACGCTTGGGCTGGCGACCTTCGATATACTAAGCCCACCTGCATCTATCATTGAGCCGATCATCGCTCTAAGTATTGTAGTTGTAGGAATCCACGCATTCTATGGCCTGCACAAGCGTGATCCAAGAATGCTGCTCGCATTTTGCTTCGGGTTGATACATGGCTTTGGTTTTGCCAATGTTTTGCAGGAAATGGAACTTCCTAGTCATGCACTTGTTTGGTCGCTTCTTGCATTCAATCTGGGTGTCGAAATCGGCCAAGCATTTATCTTGCTCGCCACTCTTCCTATTCTTGTAATTTTGGCCAAGCACACTCCAGTGATGGCTCGTTACCTCACACATGGCCTTGCGCTCGGCTTGACTGCAGCGGGTGCATTTTGGTTTTTCCAGCGGATTCTTTGATCGATGGCTTGAGGAATTGGCTCGTCACAAACGGGCGATTCGTGAACATAGCGTCGTTCATGAAATTCCTCATTCCTGCTGCGCTCATCGGTCTCATCGCCGGGCTACTAGGTGCCTTGTGCGGCGTAGGTGGTGGCTTGGTGATGGTGCCTGCATTCGTGACGCTATTAGGGCTTGAACATAAACAAGCCGTGGCCACCTCAATGGCAGTGATCATTGTAACGGCGCTAGCCGCGACTGCGAATAACTCACGCATTGCCGGGCTGATCGATTGGAAAATTGTGCTAGCTGTGGGTCTCGCATCAGCTATCGCCGCATGGTTTGGCAGCGATCTTATGCGCTCCCTCAGCAATCAAACGCTGACGCGGATCTTTGGCTGCGTGCTGGTGCTTTTTGGCATCAGGATGCTATGGAAGGGATAAATTCACGCCCATTTTTCAAGAATGGCCTGCCACACGCGTTCCACACCAAACTCGTATTGGCAGCGGTGATCCAATAGGCACTCCGGCATCAGACAGGGCGCACATTCGGCGTGTTGCCGGACGATGGTATGGCGCTTGCCAAGCGGCCTTTTCCAAGCGGGATCATTTGGACCAAATAAAACCACGCAGGTGGCCCCGGCGTGAGATGCAAGATGCGCCAATGAGCCATCTGCAGCGATGATCAGCCCCTGCGCCGTGAGCATGGGAAGTGCATTGCCAAGCGAGGGTATATGCCGCAGTTCGATGGCTCTGCCCAGTCTCTCTACGAGAATTTTACCGAGTAGCTGCCCTTCCCCGATACTCGCCACTGCAACTTGCCGATTATTTTCTAACAGCCGTTCACCAATCTCCACCCACCGCTCTACTGGCCACTGATAGCTTTGTCCGAAGTCTGAGTCTGGGCAAAGCAGGATCGCTCCCGATGCAACATTTGCACCGGGCGAAAATGGCAGAAAAAACTCCGGTTTCACAGTTTCCACACCGAGGGCTTCGACGGCTGCAAGATAGAACCTCACTCGATGCTCCAGAGGCCCTAGCACAATATTCAACGGATGGGTGAGGCGTTTTTTCAACCTACCCTCGCTGTAGCCTAAGCGGCGCTCGATGTTAGCGATCTGAAACACCTCTGCTGCGAGGCCCTCGTCCCATGCCAAGGCGGCCTGCCAGTGACCACGGATCTCTGCGGCAATGGCTTTCGCTTTGGCCTTCATTGGGAAATCGATGACTTCCAGACCGTCAATTGTTTCCCAAAAGGCCCGCTGTGCTGCGGGGCACAAAATTCCCACTCCCAGACCAGATGCCACCAGCGCACGCAGCGCTGGCACTGCGAAACAAACTTCATCCCAGCGCTCTGGGGCTGCCACTAACATTCCCCTTTCATGTCTCATCACCGGGGCAGTTTATCAGTCATGCACACTCTCTTGCCAGCATGATTTGCGCAATGCACCTCCCCGGGTGTGACAAAATTTTCACTTGAGGAAAACGAGTGTTTTCTCTATTAACTGAGCAATGAAAGATTTTGCGAATCGCTGTCTTGTTGCGTGCTTGGGTGTGATGCTAGCGCTTGGGCATAGGTCTTTTGCTGAGAGTGAGCCTGTAGAGCTGGTGGACAAAGGTGGCACAAGTCTGACGGCGCGGTTGATCTCGTCTGATGGAAAAATCCTCAAGGTGCTCCGTGAGTCTGACAAAAAATCGTTCTCGCTTCCGCTTGAGCGGCTCGATGATGCGTCCTCAAAGCGGGTGCAGGAATGGATCGATGCGGGTGGAAATCTGAGTGAGGTTTTTGAGATCGATTTCGCGAGTCAAAGGAACCGAAAGAACACAGGAGCTGATGATTTTGACGATAAGCGGGTGAATATGGAACCTACGATCAGTCTAAAAAATCCCCATGCTGCCAATGCTACGCAAGAGGGCGTTATGACAGTGATCATCTTAGGACGACCTATCTTAAATACATCCAACTTATATGTTTTCAAAACTGAATCATTTGATTTGAAAAAACTGCAACCTTTGGCAACTGAAGTATTCCAGATGGAAAGCTTCAGTTCACCTTACGATGACAGAGGGTATGCAAAGTTCGGCGCTCGTTACCTTGGCTATGTGGTGATGATTCACAATAAAGAGCGAACTAATATATTTAGCTCCAAATCTGTGCCAGACGCATTAGTCAAGAATTGGGGGCTTAAGTTGCTGGGATTTACTGAAAAGATGTGTTACACAAAAGACCTGAAAGCTACAGGCGGGCGGTAGTAGATCTCGGCCTATTCGATTATAGGCGAGAGTAAATGAGAGAGTGTTTCCGCATCGATTCTGAGCTTGGAGGTTTCCTCAGAGAGTAGTGCTTCTACGAGAGCGGCTTTGTGTTTCTGCAGATCGAGTATGCGGTCTTCTATGGTGCCACGGCAGACGAGTTTATGGACAAACACGGGCTTAGTTTGGCCGATGCGATGGGCGCGGTCTGTGGCTTGATTTTCTGCTGCAGGATTCCACCAAGGATCGTAGTGGATGATGGTGTCTGCGGCCGTTAGGTTTAGGCCAGTGCCGCCTGCTTTGAGTGAGATAAGGAAAATGGGTATCGGTTCACTTTGGAATTTTTTGACGAGAGTGGCGCGATCTTGGGTCTGACCAGTGAGCTTGAGGAATGGGATGTTTTCATTGAGCAAGTGCGTCTCGATGAGGGCGAGCATGGATGTGAATTGAGAGAAAAGTAGGATGCGGCGGCCCTCCTCGAGCAGGGTGGGAAGTAGCTCCTCCGTGAGGAAGGTGAGCTTTGCGGACTCGCTGATTTGGGCAGCGTCCGATACTCTGAGGAGCTGAGGGTGGCAGCAGATTTGGCGGAGTTTAAGGAGTGCATCTAGGACGATGATATGGGACTTCGCGAGGCCCTTGGTGGCGATGGCATCTCGCACGCGCTTGTCCATGGAGGCGCGGACGGATTCGTAGAGATCGGTCTGCTTTTTGGTGAGATCGATGTGGTGGATGAGGGTGGTTTTTTTCGGAAGATCCGTTGCGACTTGATCTTTTGTGCGGCGCAGGATGAGCGAGGAAACGCGGCGATTTAGAGCGAGCTGGGCATCGCGTGAGCGGTCTCGTTCGATAGGTCTGCGGACGTGAGTGTTGAATGTTTTTTCATCGCCGAGGAAGCCGGGCATGAGAAAGCGCATCAGGCTCCAGAGCTCGCCTAGGTGGTTTTCCATCGGAGTGCCGGAGAGGCAGATGCGGTGGGCGGCTTTGAGCTTGCAGGCACTTTGGGCGGTGATGGCCTTGGGGTTCTTGATGTATTGCGCCTCGTCTAGCACGACGATGTGCCATTTCTGATTTTGGAAAATCTCGAGATCGCGGCTGATTAGCGGATACGATGTGATGACGAGATCGGCAGCGGCGATTTCCTCGTATTCGGCAGCTCTGCCTTTGCCTTGGAGGACGATGACTTTAAGGTGAGGGGTGAATTGTTCAGCTTCGACTGCCCAGTTAGGCACGACGGAAGTGGGAGCGACGACGAGCGACGGGAGGCCGGGAGATTTCGAGCTTTCAGCGGCGAGGTGGGCGAGCGTTTGGAGGGTTTTACCGAGGCCCATGTCATCGGCGAGGATGCCGTGGAGGCTGTGAGTGGCGAGAAACTGGAGCCAGCGGTAGCCATCGATCTGGTAGGGGCGAAGCTCAGCGAGAACGCTGCTGGGAACATCTGCTTGCGGCAGGCTGGAAATATTTTTGAGAGAATGGCCGAGCCTGGCGAGGGAGCGGATGGTTTCGGAGCCATCAATCGCAAGTGTGTCTGCTACGCCAGCGGCGGAGAGCCGATCAATCCGTAAACTCCCATCGGCGGAGGCATTGCCATGAAAGAGGTGGCACACTTGCTCTACGATTTCTAACAATCGCTTTGCGGGAAAGCGGATGAAACCGTCCTCGGGATTCTCACACGGAATGGCCATGAATTCTGGCAAGTCTGGTGAGTCTGAGGGCGGGAATCCACGCTCAATGATCTGGGCGATGATGGGAATGAGTGTGAGTTTTTTCCCATCGATTTCGAACTGCATATCGAAGCGAAACCAGTCGATCCCGTGATCTGGATCTGCCTCGATGGCGGGGAAAAATTCATCCGCACGGTGGGCGGTGAGGCCAGCTTTGGGATCAATTTCAAAGGCCCATCCTGAGTCGAGTAGGGCTTTGGCTTGCGGGCCTTCCAGGAAATCGACCCAAGGGAGAATGGGCTCATGAACCGATTGCGGGAGAGTGACAGCAAGGCGGGTGAAGGGAGTGAGAAGGCTGGGTGCGACGATGTCTGAGAGGCCGGTGAGGCCATATTTCAAGAGCTTCTGCAGGTGTTGCGCCTCTGCTTTTGCATCGCGGGGCCATGTGATGCGCTTGTTTCCGGTAATTTGACTGTGCTTGGCGAGCCCCTTGGCGATGAGTGGTGCGAGAGCTGGGCTATCCGCGTATTTGAATGTGGGAGTGCCGATGATCCACTCCCGCGAATCATTGCCTTGGCCGATGTTCTGCCGGGCGATGCGGAGCGTGGGCTGCGGCGCGGAGGCGGGCCGAATCTCATTGATCAGCTCGATGGGGAGCGGAAGTGCCGTTTCAGAGATAGCGCTGAGACGGCTAAGTAAGGTGGGGATCTGTGATGAAGAAACCAGTGGGCCTTTTTCCCATGCGACGAGGATGCCGGAAGGAAGGGTACTTTCAATGATCCCTAACTGATAGGTAGCTAGATTGAGATAGAAGGGCGGATCGGTAGAAAGGAGCTGGAGATTTTCCTTTTGGAATTTGAGGACAGGCCGAGCAGCGCCGGTGGGAAGATGCTCCCAAATTGCTTCGATGGCTTCGGGTGGGCCAGAATGAATGCGCTCAAAATTAATGGAGCCGTAATTCGGAATGGATGGAGTGTAGAATAGCTTATTTTCTTCCAAGGCGCTTTCGAGAATATGTTGCCAGCCC
>JAYULG010000342.1:0-2488 GCA_043763755.1 Akkermansiaceae bacterium
AGCCTGATCCGCAAACACATCCGCGCCGCCGACATCGCCAAAGGCGGGGCGCACCTCCTGCGCCACACCTGCGCGACCCATCTCCTCGAAGGCGGGGCCGACATCCGCTTCATCCAGAAACTCCTCGGCCACGCCAGCCTCGAAACCACCGCCATTTACACCGAGATGAACGTCGAATCCCTGCGCCAGGTCTTCTCCGAGTGCCACCCCGCAGAAAAACGCTGGAAGGAAAAGCAATGTTGAACTATCCTCCGATCATGGCCGTTACCGCTCATTCCTATGATAAACTGGAAGATGAAGTTCTTCACCTTCCTCTTCAGGATCGCTCCCGTCTTGCCAACCGCTTGTTGGAAAGCCTCGATGATGGAGAGGACGTGAGCGACGAATGGCTTGAGGAACTTCGCCACCGCACCGCAAGCATAGACGATGGAACAGCCAGATTGATCCCGCACGGGGAAGTCATGGCCAACGTCAGAAACCTGATCGGCCAAGTCCGCAAATAGAAATGGTTCTGGACTGGCACGAAGACGCGCAAGCCGAGTTTGGCGAAGCTGCTGTCTATTACGAAAAACAGGACGAAGGTCTTGGTGAGCGCTTCATCAGCCACATCGAAGCGACAGCCGCCCGGGTTCTGACAAATCCCCTTATGCCCCGTTGCTTCGATGGCGAGTGCCGGAAAGTGAAGGCTGACAAGTTCCCGTATCATTTGATCTATCGGGTGAAGGGGGATCGGTTGCAAGTCCTCGCCGTGATGCACGCAAGCCGTCGTCCCAGATACTGGAAAGAGCGTCTGCGGGATTGAAAGTCGCTTCTTTCCTTAGCCGCCCAAAGCTGCTACACCTCGCCGCGATGAACCGCCGCCGCATCGCCTTCCTTGCTCCGCTCTTTGCGGTTCTGGCGATGCTGCTTGGCCTAACAGAAGCTGCGTCGGCGGCCTTCAACCCGGCAGCCCAAAACCCGCACTATGGGAATTTTTTACTTCGGGAATCCGAAGTATCTACCTCCGAATGGCTGCAACTCGCTGATCCCATCAAGGAAAAAGGCGAATGGATCTACGATGGCGCGTTGGGTGTTCCTGTTTACGTAAGACAGAATCCTTGGACAATGTTTGATCCAGATGGACTATTTGAGTGGTCGAAAGTAGGACAATCTTTGTCGAACACGGTTAAGGGAATAGGGGAACTCGGTCAGGATGCCGGAAATTCCATCAACGAAATTCTCTGGCTTGGTGCCGCTGGTTTTGAAGCAAATGGTCGATTCAATCAAAAGGCGCTCAATATCGGCAAAGGACTTGTCGAGTCAGGTGGAAAAGCCATCGACGCAGCCCATTTGGCGGCGGGAGGCAACTTGGCTGCAGCCGGTGAAAAAGCGCTGACAATTCTGGGTGACACTCCCGAAGAAGCTGTAGCCAACGGCGGCTTAATGGTGCTGACGGCTGGAACAAATCGGTATTTTAAAGGCACTCCTGCTTCAAGTGCGAGAGGAATCGTTGAGGAAACAACCGAAACAATTGCTCAGCTAACTCCTGAACAGACTTCCAAGCTAAAGGCATTTGATAAAAAGAATCCTGCAAATTCAACCAAGGCAGTGGTAGACGAAATGGAAGATGGAAACGTGCTGTTTACGGCTGAATCACAAGGAAACAACAAAACATCCAAGAAGGTTTATCAGAAAACTGTTACGCCAGAAGGAGAAACGACTTCCTACACAAAAACTACAGTTACCGCAGATCGAGATCAAAAGAAAGTCACCGATGCATTGCAAAATCCAGAGGTGATTGTACATGAAGAATAATGCTCAAAGAAAGTCACATTGCTAGATATTTCGACGGTTTACTCTCAAGTAAAGACCTCAAAAAATATCTATCTACGATTCATCGGATTAATAGGCTCGAAGTAAATGATAACGTGATTTTCGATCTCGGCGATGAACGTGCCATAAAAATCGAAGAATTAGTCAAGATCTGCGACGATTTTATTAATGATCAAATCGGAGTTGATGATCTCATGGCGATTTCTTTTTTTTTACAAGGATCCGATCATTTTATGTGGGACAATTCTGAAGAAGAAGGTGCTTTAATCGCTGAGGTGCTTGATGATTGGGCTTCTCCTGAAACTGCTTTTCCAATAAACAAAAAAAGTGTGGGAGCTGTTCGAAAATGTCTAATCGAGGGAGTGTATGACGTGCCATTTCTTGAATTTGTTGCGCGTAGGAAGCGGTGATCAGGCTAATGAACCGTACACGCCAACCAATGGCATTGGCTATGCCAACCCAGAAAATTTTTGACATGGATAAGGCTTCTCGACGGTTGAACTCCCTTGGACTCATTATAGAGTGACAGACAAATAGTGATACCTGAAGATCGTCGCTCCGCACCACCAAACATCCCACTGCGTGCTGTCACGCGTGCTGCTCGCCTGCGGGGCCATGTGACGTGCGCGGTGTAATGCTGCATCTCGGTCCGGGTGCCTCCCGCAAGCGGGTCCCT
>JAYULG010000343.1:0-8797 GCA_043763755.1 Akkermansiaceae bacterium
GCAGCTTGCAAGAGGTTCGTGCGAAGGAAATGCTCGCCTATGTCCGGGGTCACTGGCGCATAGAGAACAGTTGCCACTGGGTTCTTGATGCGATCTACCAGGAGGATCACAACCAGACCCGCGACCGCACCGCCGCCGCAAACCAGTCCATCATGCGGCGAATGGCTCTTAACGCCCACAACCTCATGCCATACGAAGGCAAAAAGCGCAAAAGCCTACCCAAACGCGAACTCCGTGACGCCAGCCAAACCGACTACCTCGAAAAACTACTCTCCCTAATGTAGGCACCCTGATGTGGATCTTCCGAATTGGATGTTTACATCGCTCGATACGGTGGCAAAGAGAGTTGGAGTGACTCGTCAGTCCATCGTGAAAGTCTGGCTCGCTGAAAGAATAAAAAGCAGAACGAGACGCTAGTGGCAACCGGCGATAAAATTCTTGTTTGAATTCTGGCTTCCATTTTGCCGGTGCCACAGCTAAACGTTGGCGAGAAATAACTTAATCCCTTTTAACTATGCCTAGTTCTTTTGACCAATTCATGCCGAGAACCCAATTGAAGTTTTCTGATGGTGGCGTGTTATCTATTGGTATCGTGTCCTGCGATGACCAAATCCACCAAGCAGTGTATCTGAGTTATACACCATCCGATTCCATTACACCCACGATGGAACTAGAGCTTCCTCCGAAGGCAGTAGAAGTGATCATTGGACAGTTGCAGAAGCACGCCAACCAAGCTCGTTTCGTCAACGGCGAGCATCTGTTGGAGTATCCAGAACCGCACCGTGCTCAACCACCTAGCAGTTCCCCGAAGTCACCCAAGAACCAACGAACCAAGAAGCAGAAAGGTCAACCAGACGCTCCATCCAAAGGCGGGTAAAGCTCAAGCTTGAATTCGGGCTTCCTTCCGCGTCTTGGATAAACTATGCGTTGGCTCAAGATCCAGAAGTTCCGCCCTATTCCCTGCCTTAATGCGAGGTTGCACAGAGGCAGGTTCGCCGATATTAATATACAATGATTTAGCTTGCAGACATCCAAAAACAGGCTGAAGAACTTTCCGAAGAAGATCGGAAGGGATTAATGACGTTTTTACCACACAGGTTCGAACATGTGCTGATTGGCCATGATGACGAAGAAGTCGAGACAAGGGATGCCGAAATGGATTCTGGAGAGGTTGCACCAATTAGCCACGATGAGTTTTTTGCACAGGGTGGGTGCCGAGCAAGATGAAGAAGGTTGTTTATCACCCGAAGCTTCCCCTAAGTTCGTGGCTTCTTTGATCACTACGATTCCATCTTACGCGAACTCGGTGATTCAATTTGGATCGAACTAATCGAGGCTATCGAATACGCCCGAAACCTTCCCGAGAGACATCACTTCGATCACACAGTGCGACCACGCAGCAATTTGAAGAGATTTCCGATCCATTTTCTGTTTCGAATATTGTCTGATCTCATACGCATTACGGCAATTTGACATGACAGACAAGATTCAGGATACGGAGCCAAGCGATAATGATCTGGCTAGCAATAAAGGGTTCAGCTAAACCTCCGCGATAGCGGTGCCTTCGGCTATGCCCTTGGTTGCACAAGCCCGGAGCGATGTGGGGACTTGCCTTTACTGGCGTCCCGATGCCCCCCAGCTATTGGATGTGCGTGGCGTTGCTCGGTGAAGCTACTGCTGCGGGGAGGAATCTGCTATCGAGTGGGCTAATATACTATAATTGGCATCCCTACGACTCGATTATTTAGAAGAGCGGCTGTATATAACATCGAGAGCGGGTAAAGTTGCCTCGAAAAGCGCCACTACACAGCCTTGGGGCAAAGTTTGTGATCGAGTGTGTATTATTTTATCGATATAGCGGTGATTGGCATAACAAAGGCTTAGGAAAAATTGGCCTTTAACGCCGGATGGAGAGGACGGAAGGAGACGGAAGGGGACGTGTCCGCCGCTTGTCTTAATCGTAGTGGTTTGGCATAGACATTCCTGAGAAGATTCAATTCACTCGCGGCCCTGGAATGGCACTTCGAATTGTTCAGATCAGCCTGAATGTTTTCAGAAGAAACCGGGAAAAATACATCACTAAGCGATAGATCTAATTTATGTCACAATATTCATGCACCTCCAAAGGACTCAACATTCTTGTCATCAAAGGCCAAGGGATTGGCCCGGAATGTGTGGAGGCTACGAAGGCGGTTTTGGCTGCCACGGGTTTGGAGATCACTTACACCGAGGGCACGCTGAGCTACCCTGATGCAGTCGATCTCATTCCAAGACTTCAGCAATTTGCGCCAGATGTGTATGCGGCGGAGTTTGGCAGCCTTTCCCCTGAAGAGGTGGCACATGAGTTAGAATCTCAGGCCAAAGAACAGGCCCGGGCTGCTGGGAACATCAATGATTTCTACAAAAAACTGCTCGCTGTGTTTAGTCCGGCTGCACTCGCAGCGGTGAAGGCACTAGTTTCAACTCTCGAGCGGCAAACACTCAAAGATGCAAGCCAGACTGATGCGGTGTTAAAAGGCGCACTGAGGACGCTGGACGAGGGTGATGAGCCGAGCCGCAACGTGACGATTCGCAAGGGCTTTGAGCAATATGCGAACATCCGCCGATGCATCACGCTCGATCCAATTGCACCCGGAATGCCTGGTGCGGATATCTTGTTTGTGCGTGAAAATGTGGAAGATCTTTACGCTTCTATCGAGCACCGCTTGGCTCGCAATTACCCTCAAGCTTTGCGCCACCAAACGCCCGAGGGATGCGAGCTCATCTGCCGCGCCGCCTTCGAAGCAGCAGTGCGGGATGGGCGTAAAAAGGTGACCGGTCTTGAAAAACCAAACATTCTGAAAATCACCGGTGGCTTGTTCAAAGAAACGTTCCTGAAGGTGGCACGCGATTATTCTGTAGCAAAGTTGGGCGAGGGTGGGATTGAGGCAAATTTCATGATCATTGATGATGGTCTGGCGGCGATTGCGGCGGCACCAGAGAAGTTTGACGTGATTGTGACCACCAACATGTTTGGCGACATCGGCTCTGATATCGCGGCGAAGGTGACGGGCGGTGTGGGTCTTGTGAGTTCAAATAATACGAATCCCAATAACCCTCAAGCTGTCTCAATGTTTGAGACGATGGGCGGAACGGCGGACGACATCGCGGGGCAAAACAAGGCGAATCCCGTCGCGTTGATCGATGCTGCGGCAGAGATGCTCTTACACATCGGAGGGGCGGAAAACATACTTGGCGCAGAGCTCATCAAAACCGCAATTCTCGAGGTGCTCGCCGCTGGCGACTACGTGGGCGATATCAAAAAAGGCCCATTCCAAGCCGCTAAGGGCAAAGAGCGGCTAGGCACGCGTGAGTTTGCCGCTGAAATTTCAGGAAAAGTGCACGAGCTGCGCCACCTGAAAGAAACGCAGCCGCATCTCACCATCAAGCAGATCGCTCTAGCCCGCGCGGAGGAGTGCGTGAAGCCATTGTTCGAGCGTGCATTGCGCTCGTATGAGAAATTTGCGGCTGACATGCAGCCGGGCGGCGGGACTTGGGAAGCATTTATCGAGCGAAACACGCCACCCAATCCCACCCGCGCGAACTCGAAGATCCTCGGTTTTGACATGTTTGTGGACGATTCCGGGATGCAGGCTGTGTTTTCCAAAAATGGTGAAATCGATGAGGAAGCGACGGGCGTAGCGCCACAGGTAAAAGATCTTTTTCAGGGTGAAAGCGGCATTGATTTGGGCACGCTGTTCAATCAAGGAAAGGCGGGTAGTTTACAATCGATCCGTAGCTTCGGCCAGTATAGCGCCCGAGTCGTAGGGCAGTATTTGGAAGCCTTCAAAGACGATGGCGGAATGAATTTCGGAGTGGCCTTGGAGCTGATGAAAGCCGGCGAAGTCACGATTGGAAGATTCAGCCCGGCGCTCAAATTGGAAACCTTGCAAGTGGCATCGGCACGCCTGAGTGCATTTGCAGAGGTGAGTATCAAACTGGTGCAAACGTTTTACCGCGTGCGAGCCAGCGAGATTTCGCCGATTTTAAGCGAATGTGGGTTCAAACTTCTGCGCATCACCAGCCGCGGCACTGAGATTTATCCGACGATGTGCGATTTCGAAAAACGCGATGTGGACCGCTACCGGGTTGCAATCGATGAGCAAGGATTCTTGGCCAATGAGGGCTATGATTCCGTGCGAATTCAGACGGCGATCATGGAAGTCCAAGCGCGCATCGCCGCACTGGGTTGGATCATTTCAGAGACGATGTTGAACCGGACTTTCATCGATGGTGAGGGTGAAAAAATTGGCAAGGAAGTGGCTGGAGTTTCCAAGCCTTATGCGATGAATCTGGGGACGGATTACAGCGGCTAAGCTTTCCTCTTCCCTCGCCAAGGTGGATGTACTTAGGCTCAGCGCGTATGAGTGAAATCGTTCTTCTATTCTCCGGACAAGGCGCCCAAAAGGTGGGAATGGGTAAAGATTGGTGCGAGAGCTCCAACACGGCGCGCAGTCTTGCCGATCAGGCGGATGCTGCGCTCGGCTACGGCCTATCAGAAATCATGTTTGAAGGGCCCGAGGAGCTGCTCACGCGGACTTCTCACTGCCAGCCAGCGCTTTACTTGCACGGCCTCATCGCCCTTGCGCTGCTCCGCGAGCGTTTGCCAGACCTCACTCCTGTGGCAGCCGCTGGGCTTTCGCTGGGTGAGTTCACCGCACATGCGGCGGCTGGCACATTTTCGTTTGAAGATGGGCTCCACCTCGTTTCTCGGCGGGGAAAATTCATGGAAGAAGCCTGCCTTGCGACTCAAGGGGCGATGGCCGCTCTGATAGGCGGGGAAGAATCCCAAGTGCGTGCCCTCGCCGCGGCGGCTGAGGTGGACGTGGCAAACTTGAACGCGCCCGGCCAGATTGTGATTTCCGGAACGGTTGCGGGCATTGATGCGGCGCTGGCCCTTGCTAAAGATTTCGGCATCCGGCGGGCGATCAAGCTGAACGTCGCCGGGGCATATCACTCGCGCTTGATGCACAGCGCCCAGACGGCTCTTGCCGAGGAACTCGCCCAAGTTTCCATCCGGCCACCTAGCATGCCGGTGGTTTGTAATTTCACGGCGCAGGTGGTATCTACTGCGGCAGAAATCCGCGCCACTTTGGAAAATCAAGTGACTGGCTCAGTCCGCTGGACGGAATCGATCCAAGCGCTCATCGCGATGGGCCATCGCAGGTTTGTTGAGCTCGGCCCGGGTCGAGTCATCGCGGGCCTCGTTTCGAAAATTGATAAGGAAGCAATCGTCCATTCTGTGGAGGATGTGGCCTCATTGGATGCTGCTGTAGTGGCTCTATCTTGAGTCAGAAAAGTGGCGCTGAAAAAAAGTCTGCAAAGCTCAAAAAAGAGATTGCGCAGGTGGGAGGAGCTAAATAGCGTCCGCCACCCGAGAGGGATATGGAGCGGTAGCTCAGTTGGTTAGAGCGCCAGCCTGTCACGTTGGAGGTCGCGGGTTCGAGTCCCGTCCGCTCCGCCATTCCCTGTTTCGGTTAAATAACCCCGCCTGAAGAGGCGGGGTTTTTTGTTGGGAGTTCTGTAAATTTTGCGCTCTATGAATCCAAAAAACCCGTAAGAGGGCTGGTGGCATTCGCGTGGGTGCTGGGCAGTGGTAGCCCGAGCTCGTAGGCCTCGCGACCGGCTTCCACCGCTTTTTTGAAGGCAATCGCCATCCGCACAGAATCGCTTGCGATGGCGATGGCTGTATTGATCAACACGGCATCCGCGCCCATTTCCATCGCCTCTGCCGCATGGCTGGGTGCGCCGAGGCCAGCATCTACCACCACTGGCACGATTGCTTGATCGATGATGATGCGGATCTGATCACGAGTGGCGAGACCTCGATTCGAGCCAATAGGTGCCCCGAGTGGCATCACGGTGGCAGTGCCCACTTCTTGGAGGCGCTTCGCGAGCACGGGATCTGCATTGATGTATGGCAGCACGGTGAATCCTTCTTTCACGAGAATTTCAGCGGCCTTGAGCGTCTCGATAGGATCGGGCAAGAGATAGGTGGGATCCGGGTGAATTTCGAGTTTCACCCACTTTGGCAGGCCAGCAGCCGCAGCGAGGCGGGCGAGACGCACGGCTTCCTCTGCGTTCATGGCGCCGCTGGTATTTGGCAGTAGTAGGTATTTTTCGGGATCAATAAATTCCAAGATATTTGCGTAAGGATCGCGCTTGCCAGTGAGGTCTGCGCGGCGGAGGGCCACGGTGACGATCTGTGTGCCGCTTGCTGCGAGGGCATCACGCATGAATTCATTCGATGGAAATTTACCGGTGCCAAGAAATAGGCGCGAGCTGAATATGCGGCCTGCGATAGTGAGGGAAGACATGGAAGGGCTGTGAGATTTAGGAATTGAGTTGATGGGCAAGCCAAGTTTCAAAGGCCGCATGATCCGCAAGGTCATATTGCCAGGAGCGGAAGCCGAAGTGCACACCAGTGGCGATATTTTCTGGAAGATCATCAAGGTATAGAACCGTCTGAGGATCTAGACTATAGGTATCTAGGGCGTATTGATAGATTTCAGGGTGATGCTTGATGGCCCCCACTCGATAGCTCAGGACTGCCTCAGGAAAAATCGAGAACTCGGGAAACTTTTCAAACATCCACGGGCAGTGAATCGCATTGGTATTTGAAAAAAGAATGAGTCGGTGGCCAGCTTTGGAGAGCTTTCGCGCGCAGTCCCACATCGGCGGATTGGGGGTGAAAATTTGTTGCCACGCGTGGTGAAACTGTTGTGAGCTGATCTCGATTTCTAAAATCTTAATCGCCCACGAAGTATATTCATCCACAGAAATGGCGCCTGTTTCAAACTCATCTTTACGGGCCAGTAAGCGGGCAAGGCGGCCATCCACATCTGCGGTAGCCTGCGGGAAAAGGCGGCGGAGCGAGGATGTAAAATCAAAGTCAAGGAGCACACGGCCGATATCGAAAAGAAAAGTCATGGCAGCGAGATAGGCGGATTCTTCAAGTGATCTAGGATAAATCTCGAGGCAGCGATGGCACCTGATTTTTTGCAGTGATCAATGAGAGATTGCTTCATCGCACGCCAGGGCTGCGCATTCTTTTGGGTCATATCGAGGATGGCTGTGTGAAGCGCGGTGGGAGTTTCCGTCAAACGTCCGCCGCCAATAGTCTCGAGCAGGCGCAAGTTTCCCTCCTCTTGCCCGGGGACGAGGTGATGGATGAGCATGGGGCAAGTCGCGGCGATGGCCTCATGCACGGTGGCACCACCCGCTTTTCCCACGACGAGATGATGGGTGCTGAGAAATTGCGGCACACGGCGAGTCCACCCCACGAGGCGGACGCGCCCGGGGTATGCTTTTTGAATTTCCTTAGCGCGGGCTGCTAGGAGCCGGACATTGCGCCCGAGCACCAGCGTGAGGTGCACCGCTGGCGACGCATCAAGCATCGCGCGGCTATGGACTCCGATCATGGCACGCCTGGCAGTGGGAAAATAAAGCACGCGAAATGGCTCGCATGGCGCTCCGGGATCCAGCGGTGCTAAGCTTTCAAACACCGGACTGACGGGAAACCCGGTTTCCACAATTTTCTCCGCAGGGAGCTTGTTGCTGATCATTTTCTCGCGCGTGTATCGATCCGTAACTATCCAGAAATCCGTAGGACAGCGCAGCCACGAGGCGTTGATTTCAATCGAATCCGTAATGACGGTAAATACAGGGACTCTTTTTCCAGATTTCTCAAAGATCCGAGGCAAAAAATAAGGATAAAGTGGGAATGTGCTCACCACTGCATCTGGGCGAAATGTGGTGACAAGAGCGGCCAGTGCCTTTTCCGGAGGCCCCATCAGTGGCGCGCGCGGGCGGCTGAAGTCGCAGCGGTCCGTCGAGCGATAAATTGCGGCCCACACGCGCGGCAAATGATTAGTGGCAAGCCGATATGCCTTGCAGACTCGCTCTGTAAGCTGAGGCGATCCCAGCGAACATGGATCTGCCACTTGGGTGATGCAGCCCATCGCATCCAGCGCAAGTGCGAGATTGCGCGCCGCACTATTGTGACCTTCTCCAAATGCGGCGGTGACGATGAGGATGCGTGGTGGACCGATCATGAGGGCTGCTGGCGGGAAATTTAATGTGAGACTTGCGTTGCGTCGATGGGGATTTGCGTTTTTCCTTGGGCCGCAGATGGCACGGGAAAATAAACGCTTTGAACTTAAGCAAGTAGAAGAAAAGAGCGTGGAAAAGGTGCCTGCTGTGATCCGCCTTGAAAGCGAGGGAACGGAATCGCGGCAAATTACTCCGATCACCATTCTCGATCCAAAAAAGGAATCGAAGCCAGTCCCACGGCTGGAAGTTTCCGCAAAAGATGAGGCGAAAAACCGCTCGTTCGAGCCCGATATTGATGTCCTCATCGAAGCCCTCACTGAACCCAGCCCCGAACTCGAACAGGCATGGGGCGCAAATTCCACAGTCGCTCACCCGATTCCATGGGGATGGTTTGTGCTTTTAGGGCTACTTCTGGCGGGTGCCATTTTGTGGTCCGTCACTTCTGGGTAAACTGGCTGCGGAGTAATGTAATCCCAAAACTCATCGATTTCGTAGCGCGTATTTTCCGAAAATAACAAAAGATGGCCAAAGGTGCCGCAATGACAGTGATATTTTTCGCGATCGTTTTAGCAATTACCTCGTTGCAAAGAGTTTTGATACCAGAAGATAGTGCGATCGATTAAATATCTTTTTTACTTTATTTGCAGCTAGTATCCGCTTGTGAGGATGCTTACTGGTGGACGATATTGCCAGATACCTCTCAAGA
>JAYULG010000344.1:0-8756 GCA_043763755.1 Akkermansiaceae bacterium
GCCTTCCACGGCACAAGGCTAGCTGCCGCTGATCATATTGGCAAGAGTCCAAACTCACACCCCCTTACGCGACTGCGTAGGGAGTATGTGTTTCAAACACCTATCTCCTCTTGCGCCTCGGGGCGGGATGAGAGAAATTCGAGTTCTTCGCTGTCTGATTTTTTAGTAACATTCACGGAATCCCCCGTTTTGACATCACCTTTGAGAAGTGACTCGGCGAGTGGATCTTCCAAGAAACGCTCTACAGCACGGCGCATCGGGCGCGCGCCGTAGGCTGGATCGAAGCCCTTCAGGGCGAGGAGATCACGCGCACTTTCAGTAAGAGTCAGAGTGATTTCCTTTTCTTTCAGTCGCTTGACGAGCTTGAAGACTTCGAGATCGACGATTTGATTGAGGTCCACTTTTTCGAGCATATGGAAGACGATCAGATCATCGAGGCGATTGAGAAACTCTGGCTTGAAGTAGCGTTTTGATTCCTCGAGAATTTTTTCTTTCATGCCCTCAAAGTCGGCCTCGCCTTCGCTCATCGCACCGAAACCTAGGGAGGTTTGGCGTTTGATGGTGGAGGCACCTACATTGGAAGTCATGATAATGATGGTGTTCCGGAAATCGATTTTCCGACCAAGAGAATCCGTGATGGTGCCCTCTTCCAAAATCTGAAGAAGCAAGTTCATGACATCTGGATGCGCCTTCTCCACCTCATCGAAAAGTACAACACAATATGGACGGCGGCGGACCGCTTCCGAAAGTTGACCGCCTTCCTCGTATCCAACGTAGCCGGGAGGCGAACCGATGAGACGGCTCGCGGTGAATTTCTCCATGTATTCAGACATATCAATCTGGATGAGCGAATCCGCATCGCCAAACATGAATTCCGCAAGATTGCGAGCGAGGTAGGTTTTCCCAACGCCGGTAGGGCCGAGGAAAAGAAATGAACCGATGGGGCGTCGCGGATCCTTGAGGTCTGCCCGGGAGCGGCGAAGTGCTTTTGAAATGGCGATGACTGCCTCATTCTGGCCAATGACGCGGCCTTTGAGCTCGTCCTCCATTTTAAGCAGTTTTTCCGCTTCTTTTTCTTCCATGCGGCGGAGTGGCACACCGGTCCATTTGGAAACGACGGCCATGATGTCGTCATCCGTGACGGTGACGATGGTTTCCTCAGATGAGGCTCGCCATGACTTGAGCGTGTCTTCTAAATTTTTCTTTGCATGCTTTTCGTCATCGCGGAGGGCGGCCGCTTTTTCGAAATTCTGCTCAGCGATGGCGGCTACTTTGTCACGATTGATCTCAATGATGGCGGATTCTAGCACCTTGATTGAAGGTGGTCGCGTCATCGTGCCGATGCGGGCGCGGGCACCTGCCTCGTCCAAAACATCAATCGCTTTGTCTGGTAAAAAGCGGGCGGTGAGGTAGCGGGAAGTGAGTTTGACAGCGGCTTCAATGGCGGAAGGTGTGAAACTTGCCTTGTGGTGAGATTCATACTTCTCTTGGAGGCCTTGGAGGATTTTTATGGCATCCTCTACGGACGGTTCTTCGACCTTCACCTGCTGGAAGCGCCGCTCGAGAGCGGAGTCTTTTTCGATGTATTTGCGATATTCGTTGAGAGTGGTAGCACCCACACATTGGAGCTCGGCGCGACTAAGTGCCGGTTTAATGATGTTCGAAGCATCCATCGCACCTTCTGCCGAGCCTGCGCCAACGATGGTGTGCAGCTCATCAATGAAAAGGATTACATTTTTCACTTTGCGGATCTCGTCCATGACGGCCTTGATGCGTTCTTCAAATTGACCGCGATACTTGGTTCCTGCGACCATCAATGCGAGATCGAGAGTAATGACTTTTTTGTCGCGGAGAATTTCAGGAACATTGCCCGTCGCGATTTCTTGGGCGAGGCCCTCGACGATGGCCGTCTTGCCGACACCAGCTTCCCCGATGAGCACTGGGTTGTTCTTTGTCCTGCGGCAAAGAATCTGGATGACGCGTTCAATTTCACTTTCGCGACCGATCACTGGATCAAGGCCACCTTCGCGGGCTACTTTAGTGAGATCCCGGCCAAATGCCTTGAGAGCGGGTGTTTTGGATTTTCCTTCGGCCTCAGCGGCTGGGGCTTGCGCAGGAGTCTCATCCTCGAAGGGGCCATTTTCGAGATCGTCGATGTCCTCATCATCGTCGTCGTCTTGATCATCTGGGGAGAAGTTAGGATCAATTTCAGCGAGGATCTCATTGCGGGTCCGCTGGATATCCACATCAAGGCGCTTGAGGACTCTTGCCGCGACGCCTTCCCCTTCGCGGAGGAGGCCTAGCAAAAGATGCTCAGTCCCGACATACGAGTGGTTGAGGGCTTTGGCTTCCTTGTTCGCAAGGGCGAGCACTTTTTTCACCCTCGGGGTGTAAGGAATATTTCCCGATGCCTTTTGCGGCGGGCCAGAACCGACTTCTTTTTCCACTTCCATGCGCACGGCTTCGAGCTCTAGGCCCATGCGCTCTAGCACATTCACGGCCACGCCTTGGCCAAGTTTGATGAGACCTAGCAGCAGGTGCTCAGTGCCAACGTAAGAGTGATTGAAACGATCTGCTTCCTTGCGTGCGAGAGCGAGGACTTGTTGAGCGCGTGGGGTAAAGTTATTCATGCGTCGCCGGGGTTGGGTGTGTCTGAGGAGAGATTCTCCTTGTTTGATGAAGAATTAGTAACTGGTGAATTGAGAGAATGCAAACGGCAGCGGACGATTTCCGCGCGGATCGAATCCCGCTCTTCCGCCGAAAGCTTGCGGGCGCTGTGGAGCTGGAGATGCGCGGGCTGGATATCCATTAGAAGCGAGTCACAAACGAGGATCGTCTCGGCAGGGAAAAACTCCAGCGAACCACCGAGGCGGACGAGAGAGAGTAGGTTGAGGGCTTCCTTGGAATCGATGATATGCGCGTGCCGGAGTGTACCGTAAGCACGACCGATTTTATCGGAAACCATTTCGGGATCGTCTTCGAGAAGCTTTTCGCGGGCGTTTTGTTCGTGATTGGCGACTTGTGAGATCACGCGCTCAAGGCGACGAATGATGGTTTCTTCGCTTTCGCCGAGGGTGGATTGGTTGGAAATCTGGTAGAGATTTCCCAATGATTCGGTGCCCTCGCCATAGAGGCCGCGCACGGCGAGGCCGATTTTATTCACAGCTTGGAGGACTTGGCCGATCTGATCGCTGAGGACCAAGCCTGGAAGGTGGAGCATGGCGGAGGCACGAAGGCCAGTGCCAAGATTTGTGGGACAGGTGGTGAGATAGCCAAGGGTGGAATCAAACGCGAATTCCAATGGTCCTTCCAACTCGCTATCAAGCTCGGACAATGCGGCAAATGCAGAAGAAAGTTGGAGGCCAGGGCGGATCGCTTGCATCCTGAGATGATCTTCCTCATTGAGCATGAGGCTGAACGTCTGGCGGCGCTCGATGATAGCAGCCGAGCCATCGCCCCTCGCGGCAAGTTCACGGGAAATTAAGTGGCGCTCCACGAGGACTTGTTTTTGCACCGAGGTTAAGTCACCCAGCTCATGGGAGAAGGCACCTTTCATGGCCGGCAGCGCCTCTACGGCGGGGCGCATCAGATCCAGTGCGGCAGCCCGTTGGTCTCGCTTGGCCCAGCCTGGAAATGCATGATTCCGCAGATTGCGAGCAAGCCGGATGCGGGAGGTAAGCACCGCGCCATGCTCCGCCTGCCCGCCAGTCATCCAATCGGCAGGGTGCTTGATAAGTGTGCTGAAGCGCATCATAAAGTGGATGAATTAGTAAGTTTTCCTTAGGTGACTGCTTGATCAAGATTGCGGATTTCATCGCGGATGCCAGCAGCTTCTTCATAGCTTTCTGAGGAAATTGCTTGATCGAGCCTGCCTTGAAGTTCCGCGATTCGCTGATTGCGAAATTGAGTGGCCATCAGCCCTTCAGGCACCTTGCCGATGTGGGACATGCCCTTGTGCATACCACGGACCATTTGGCCTACTTCCTCGCCGAATGTCGCGTAACATTCGCTGCATCCAAACCGTCTCACTCGGCGCAAATCCTCCAGCGTGAATCCGCAAGTGCCGCAGGTTTTCCCATTTCCAGATGCAGTGCTTGCGCCTGACAAAATCTTCTCACCCGGGCCACCAGTGAGACCGCCAAGGAGCAAATCTGCTAGAGAAAATCCCGTGGGATCCGTCACACCGCGCTCTTTGGCACATGCATCGCACAGGCAGACTTTTTTCATCTGTCCTTCCACGAGCTGGGTTAGGAAAACGGTGGCTTTCTCTTTGCAGAAATCACATTTCATGAGCGCTGATTGAACAATTTTTTAAGCAAAGGGAGTGCCAGTGCTGATGGTAAGTTGGTGGAAAGCTTCGAGGAAACGAGCGGTAAATGGACCAGGCTTGCCCGTTCCGATGACCCGCCGATCCAGCGCCACCACAGGGATGACTTCTGCAGCGGTGCCTGTGAGGAAACACTCGTCAGCCGTGAAAATATCATAGCGGGTGAGCGAGCATTCTTTGAAAGGGACACCCAGTTTCTCGGCGATTTCAATGATCACGCTGCGGGTGATGCCATCAAGCGCACCATCAGAAATCAATGGTGTGAGCAAGGTGCCATTTTTCATCAAGAAGAGATTGTCCCCTGTGCATTCTGCCACGAAGCCTTGCTCGTTGAGCATCACGGCTTCGAGGGCATTTGCTTGGATGGCCTCCACCTTGGCCATGATATTGTTCAGGTAGTTCAAAGATTTCACCTGCGGCATCAAGGCTCCGGGCGCAGGGCGGCGAGTGGCACAAGTGATGATGGAGAGGCCGTTTTTGTAATGCTCATCTGGATACAGCTTGATGGTGGAGGCGATGATAAACATCGAGGGAACTGGACACAGGTAAGGGTTCAGGCCCAGTTCACCCGCACCACGAGTGGCGACGAGGCGAATATAACCATCTTTCAATCCGTTGGCAGCTACTGTTTCGCAGGTAAATTTACAAACCTCCTCTTGAGACCACGGCAGATTGAGAATGATCGCCCGCGAGGAATCAAATAGCCTGCGGATGTGTTCCTCGAGTCGGAAAATCCTCCCATTGTAGAAGCGAATGCCTTCGAAAACACCATCTCCATAAAGCAGGCCATGGTCGAAAACCGATACCTTTGCTTCAGATTCATCTACTAATTTACCGTCGAGCCAGATTTTCATGTGAGATTCTTCAGGTAGGTTAAAGACAGATTCGCGGCTGGCAAGCGGGAGATTGCAGAAGATGCATTCTTTAAAAAGCTATTGCCACGATTGGAACGGATGGCGCGCGAGGTAGGAGTTAAAATAACGCGGGTCCGCTGACACTTCCGTAAGCTCCCAAGGTGGAATCTCGGGAGTGTCTGATTCGTTAGAAAGCTCTACCTCAGCCATTATTAGCCCATCATTTTCCCCATGGAAAACATCAACCTCCCAGATGTAACCATGATGATAAATCCGATAGCGCGTTTTATCGATGATCGTCGGCAAACAAAGCTCCAGCAATGCCTGCGCTTGCTCAGGAGGAATCTCAAACTCGAACTCGGCACGGGTGATTCCCACGGTGCGGCCCTTGATCGTGATCCATGCGGCACCATCTGCAACCCTCACTCGCACTGTGCGATCTGGATCGAGCGAAAGATAACCCTGCGCCATACGCACACCTGCCGCACCTCCGCGCCAGTCTGCATTGCCGATTCGATATTTCCTTTCAATTTCCGCAGCCACTTACGTTCAGGGTGTGAGAGCTTTTTCCTCAGGGTCTGTGATAATTCCCCAATTCAGCGGCCCTTGGTCCAGCCGTTGCACTTCACTGGTGTAAACGGCATCCTCGTTTTTGGGATCGAGTTCTGCTGCGAGTCCGGTGAAATAACGGGCGATTTTTTTGTTTTCATCGCCCTCTTGCTTTTCCAGCACTTGCCCACGCGTGAGCAATAGCCGGGCAAAAGTTTGCAAGGTGTAGCTGCCATCCACCCGCGCAGGGAGGACCCCTTTGGCTAACTGGAAATTCGCGACAACTGCGCGTTTATTGCGGGGCGAGAGCTGGAGCGCGAGACCAATCATCCGTCGCGCCGCCATCACCGCGGCGGGTGCGGCATTGGCATCGGCCACTTGATTGGTGGCGATTGTAGCAAGATTCGTCGCATAATCCTCACGCTCTGATTCTAACAAACCCAGCTCATTTGAAAACATACTTACCTTCACCTTGAGCGGCTCCCAGCGGAATGTGGCAGGCACCTCGTCGGCCTGAGCCATCATGGCCGTGGCACAAATAAACACGGTAGCTTGCCAAATACGCATCATGGGCGGTAAGGATGGGAGAAGCACCAACGAAGGCAAGTGGCAATTCCCCATCCATCACTGCAAAAATCACTTCTCCGCAAGACCATGCGGGGAATCCTCCACGATGCACAACCAAGCTCGGAAAACATCTGCGAGCTACTCAATCACTGGCTCACGCGCCAAGATGCCGTGCATACCATCGCAGTCTATGCGGCGCTGCCCGGCGAGGTAAACTTATCAAGCTTTATCGGCAAAAATCCTCAGATCCGCTGGGCATTCCCCCGCGTTTCAGGGGTAGATTTGGTTTTTCATCACGTCCTCACTCCATTGTCCGATCTAGAACTTGGAAACTTCCATATCCACGAACCCTACCCAAGCTTGCTTGAAATCAGCATCCCACTTATTGACGCGTTTATTTGCCCAGGTTTGGCATTTGATTCGAATGGCGGGCGACTCGGGCGCGGCAAGGGCTATTATGATCGCGCCTTAAAGCATGCCCGGGCCGCTGCCCAGAAAATCGGTGTATGTTTCCCAACACAGCGCGTTGTGGACACATTTTCAGAACCGCACGATGTCTTGATGGATCGCATCATTAGCGGCTGAAAACTTATTTTCACACCCGTTTCGCGGCAGCCCGCCTTTGTGCGAGTATCCATTTCAGAAGCCCACCCACTGAGCAACTTTCCTCTAATGGATGGCGCAGTGTGGCATCCTCCCGGATCTGATAGTGATTGCGCCGCCCATCCCTTTCGCGCTCCAGCACACCAGCATTTTCGAGATCGGTGATGATGCGCTGCACTGCCCGTTCCGTGATTCCCACCTGCAGCGCTAGGTCCCTCACTCGCAATGTGGAGTCTGCCGCGAGGCATACTAAAACATGTGTGTGATTTGTCATATACGTCCAGACGGGCTCCACCACCGCTGGCCGCGCAATTTTTTGTAACTTGGTGGTTGACGGCTGACTCTCAATACGTGACAACTTTTTCATTCTTCTGAACTCCTGCTTCTGGTTTCCTGAAAGCTAGCACAATTCCGAAATCTACCAACTACTAATTCGCTGTGAACCTCCTTGATTCCCTCATCCAAAGCCTGCTCTCCCCCATGGTCCTCGCCTTCCTGCTTGGGATCATCGCCACCCTCATCAAGAGCGATTTAAAATTTCCGCCTGAGCTCTACTCCGCACTCACCATTTATTTGCTCTTCGCCATTGGGCTGAAAGGCGGCGCAAAGTTAGTCGGCCTTTCCTTTTCCGAGATTTGGCTACCGATGACGGTCGCCATCGTGCTCAGCCTCGCCATCCCGCTTTGGTGTTTTGCGATTCTTAAAAAGTTCGGGAAATTCGATGGAGTAAACTCTGCTGCACTAGCGGCGCACTATGGCTCGGTGTCCGCCGTCACCTTTGCGGAATGCGTCGCTTTCTTGGACCTAATGAAAATCACTAGTGAGCCCTTCATGCCCGCGATGCTCACTGTGATGGAGGTGCCCGCCATCCTCGTCGCCATTCTTCTTGTGGGGCGCAGCGCAGTAGGCTCAGGCGGCGGCTCGTGGAAGAAAGTGATTCACGAGCTCATTTCTGGCAAGGGCGTCGTGCTCCTTCTGGGCGGCATGGCCATCGGACTTCTCAGCGGCGCAAAAGGCTACACGCAAGTAGCCCCACTCTTTGACACTCCCTTCCGGGGCGTGCTCACACTTTTTCTTTTAGAAATCGGACTCATCACAGGTCGCAGTTTGGGCGATGTGAAAAAAGCCGGCAAATTTCTCATCGGCTTCGCACTGATCATGCCGATGTTTCACGGCATTTTGGGCGCATTGCTTGGCCATGCCATCGGCCTCAGCATCGGTGGCACTACTTTACTCGCCACCCTTGCAGCGAGTGCGTCATACATCGCGGCACCTGCGGCTGTGCGCGTGGCTCTACCTCAGGCGAATCCCGCACTTTATTTTACCGCCTCGCTTGCCCTCACGTTTCCCTTCAATGTGGTGATCGGCATTCCCACTTACCTTGCCTTTGCCACTTGGCTAAATGCGCCTTAGGGCATCACACCCACGATGGAAGATTCATCCGGAATTCGGGAATCCTTGCATAGATCCATTCTCCGCCCGCTGTCTCGCCGAAGAACGCACCCGTGGCGGATGCACCTCTCGCTACCACATGATAACTATTATAGGAAAAGTGCTCACCCGGCGCGATTGACGGAGTTTGGCCCACCACGCCATCGCCTTCTACCACGGTGATTTCTCCATCATCGTCCTTCACTATCCACTTGCGGCCACGGATGATCACGGGCACGGGCGAATCATTGTGGATGGAGATAAAATAAACGAACGGGTGCGGTTTTTCATCGGGCGCATCAAGACTTGGCATATAGACGACGTCATCCACCTTCACTCTGAGTCCTTCGAATTCGTGAATCTCCCCTCGCATAAGAATGATCGTTTTATGACTTTTTAAAACTGCCAAGCACGAAAAACTGCTC
>JAYULG010000345.1:0-8750 GCA_043763755.1 Akkermansiaceae bacterium
CCGTGGCAGTCAATACGGCAGCAAAGCATATCGCCAAATCCTCAGCCAAGCAGGCATGCGCCAAAGCATGTCCGCCCGCGCCAATCCCTACCACAACGCTTGGACCGAATCATTTACGGGCACCCTCAAAAGCGAAATGCTCCAAGGCGGATGCTTCCTCAATGAGGCCGATGCACGCACCGAGATGTTCGAATACATCGAATCCTTTTACAATCTCCACCGCAAACATTCCTCACTCGGCTATCGCGCTCCGGCCCAATTCGAGACCAAAATTCAGTCTCTTAACTAACCAAAAACGGTCCATAAATCGGTTGCATCTCACTTTGCCCGATTGATCGCGCTTGGTTTACAAACGGGAGGAACAATCCCTTTTGCCCAAGTTCACTCTTAAATTTTCGCGAGTTTTGAGACTAATTCAGCGCGAACGATGGGGGCGAGTGCCTCGATGGCGATGGCAGTTTCTAAGGCTGTGCGATCACCCTCACCGAGACGATGCATGCCTAACAATTGGCGAACGGTGATGTTGCTCGGGTGGCGCTGAATAATCTCTATTTCACAGTCGGCGGAGATGGTTCCGGTTTCAAGAACGCGTAGATAGTAGCCACTGCGCCCACTTTGCAGGAAGGGCTTAAGAATATCCGGGCGGGAGAGTTTATGACCGAGCTTGAAACATGGGATGCGAGGACTCGTCACTTGCACGATGATCTGGCCGATGCGGTGGACATCGCCGATGCAGACATCCGTTTCCAACAGACCAGAGACGGTGAGATTTTCCCCGAACGTGCCAGGGGGCAATGGATCCACGGCAAGCTCGCTTTGCCATGCGGTGTAGTGTTCCACGGAGTAGGCGTAGAGCGCTTGGTAAATTCCACCGTGCACCGTGAGATCTGCTTGGCCATCGCCTTCGAGGCCGAGCGGATGTACGTTGATCGGCATCGTCACAGGCTCTTTGTAGATGCCCGTGGAGACCTCCTTGCCATTGATCACAATGGTCTTGGGTTTGCCTTGATTGATGTGGAGGACTTTCATCGGGCTAGGGTGAGGTAGAGAGTGAAATGAGCAGGTTTCGCGCCACCCGAGCCTAGCGAAATCGTCAGTGGCCTTGGGGTTTTTGCCTTGGTTCCCACTCCTTGCGGGAACGTGAGCGCACGGAAAGCACTACGGGGATACCGGGTGCGGGATGGGCGGCACGGTAGCGATTGACGATGTAGGATTCGTAACTGGTGGCCATCAGGCGCTTATCATTCACAAAAAGCACAATGGTGGGCACGGGGATGACCGTGTATTTTTCCTCCACGGCGGCGGTGGCATAGTAGAGCTTCAGGCGCTTGTGGAGTTTATTATCGATGGGCGGTGGGGTGGCTTCGAAGGCGCCTTGCAAGATTCGATTGAGCTGGCCTGTGCCGGGGATAGCTTGGGAGCTTTTTTTGATCTTGAGTGCCTCTTTGAGCACGTGTTCTACGGAGCCGCCAGTCTTTGCAGAACACGCAACAAATGGGGCGTAGTGCAGGAAAAATAGCTCTTTGCGGACGTGCTCGGTGGCCTCCTCCAAGCGGGCGGTGCGGTTGGCTCCTGGGTGGAAGAGATCGAACTTATTGAGCACGATCAGGCAGGGTTTTTTCTCCTCTTTGATGAGCTGGGCGATCTTGCGGTCCATCGAAGAGATGCCCGCTGCTAGATCTATGACGAGAACGCAGAGGTCTGAGCGGCGGACGGCCTTTTCCGTGCGCATGGCGGAGAACACTTCCACCGAGTTATCCCGTTTTGCGCGGGGGCGGAGTCCTGCGGTATCGATGAGAGTGAAATTTTCGCCAGCAAATGAATACGGCAGATCGACGGCATCGCGCGTGGTGCCAGCGATTTCAGAAACGATGGTGCGCTCGTCTTTGAGGATGGCATTGACGAGTGAAGATTTTCCGGCGTTGGGCTTACCCACGATGGCGAGCTTGATGCCTACAGCCTCGGCGACTTGCGCCTCCGCTTCATTTTCCGAGACGAGAGGGGCGATTACGGCATCAATTTCATCGCACAGCACGCCGAAATTCCGGCCATGTTCAGCGGAAACAAATACGCTATTGCCAAGGCCGAGGCGGGTGAAATCTGAGTGGGAGTTTTCGTGCTTATCATCGTCCACCTTGTTGATGACGAGAAGGACGGGTGGCTTAGCCTTGCGGAGTTTTTGGGCCAGCGCTTGATCAACTGCGGTAAGACCCGAATGGGCATCTACGACGAAAAGGATCAAGTCCGCCGTCTGCATGGCGATGTCTGCCTCGATGGAAACTTGCTCGTCAAAACCATCCTCAATGCCACCACCGATGCCGCCGGTATCGATGAGTGTGCAGGCGACTTGGGTGGCCTTGGAGGGGGCGGCGATGCGATCGCGGGTGACGCCCGGCTGATCGTGGACGATCGCGATTTTCCGCCCCGCAAGGCGATTGAAAAGAGCGGACTTGCCGACGTTTGGACGACCGACGATAGCAACAGTGGGCATAGGCGAGGATCAAATGGCGGAAATCTCCGATGTGCAAGGACGGAGAAGGTCCGCACTAGGATCTGAGAAAACGCCCCGAGTTCTGCTCATCCATTTTCCTACCCCTAGTGGCAAGCCTCTTAGAATTTTAGAAAACTGCTCGCGCTACTTCGTGGCAGATCTAAGTTCTTCTCATTACTAAAACCAGCTCGGAGGGGTTGCTTTTTTAAATCTCCTCACATGATTTCACCACTGGATAAAAAACTGCTCCGAGACATCGGCAAGATGAAAGGGCAAGTTTTGGCTGTGAGCTTGGTGATGGCATGTGGCCTTGCGATGATGATCATGACACGCAGCTTGATCCTGACACTGGAAACGGCGCGCACCACCTACTACCAAAAAAATGCGATGGCAGATCTCTTTGGCTCGTTGATCCGTGCGCCATTATCGGTCGCTGAGCAATTATCAAAGTTGCCCGGTGTGGCCACTGTGGAGACACGAGTGGCGGTGGATGTCACGCTAGATTTACCAGAATTGGCCGAGCCTGCTACAGCCCGCATCATCTCCTTGCCTAAGGATGGAGGTGTGCAGAAACTCAATCGCTTGTATCTCCGCAGTGGCAGATTTCCTCGTTCTGATGAACGCCGTGAAGTGGTGCTGGGAGAATCATTCGCGCTGGCAAATGGGTTGCAACTGGGTCACTCGCTCGTCGCGGTGATCAATGGCCGCCGCGAGACTTTGAATATTTGCGGAATCGGCCTATCTCCAGAGTATGTATTTGAAGCGAGAGCTGGTGAGACTTTGCCTGACCACACGCGTTTCAGCGTGATTTGGATGAATTACCGTGCGCTTGCCATCGCGTATGATCTGGATGGCGCGTTCAATGATATTTGTGTGGATTTGGCGCCAGGGGCTGATCCCGGACCCGTGATTGAAGAGATGGACCGTATCCTCGCCCCTTACGGCGCGGTGGGTGCCTATACTCGGAAAGAGCAGGCATCCGCGCAACGCTTGGACGATGAGTTGCGGGTATTGCAATCACTATCAGTTGCATACCCGCTGGTGTTCCTGAGCGTGGCAGCTTTTATGGTAAATGCGGTGATTGCTCGGATTGTGCGGCTGCAACGCGAGCAAATCGCTCAGATGAAAGCACTGGGCTATTCGTCATGGCAAGTCGGTGGCCACTATATGAAGTATGTTTTAGTGATCGGTGCTTTGGGCACTCTTTTAGGAAGTATAGGCGGAAGATTTTTGGGTGAAAATCTTGTGCAAATGTATACCTTATTTTTTCGGTTTCCGGTGTTGGAATTTCAGTTAGACTATGGAGCGCTGGCGCTAGCCTTGGGAGTGAGTATCGGCGCATCAGTGATAGGTGTGATTACTGTGGTATGGCAGGCGGTAAAGCTCCAACCTGCCGAAGCGATGCGGCCTGAACCACCCGCAGATTTTAAGCCATCACTGTTTGAGCGGATGGGCCTCAGCCGTTTCTTTAGTCCAGTTTTCCGGATGGCTTTACGCAATATCGAGCGGCGGCCATGGCAGGCTGTATTCACCTCAGCCGGGCTTGCACTAGCCACAGGATTGATGGTTTTACCCGGTGCCATGAGCGATAGCATCGACTACCTGCTGACGTTTCAGTGGAATAGCCAGCAGCGGCAGGATGTAACAATTTTTTTAAATGAGCCTGGTTCAGCAAGCGCTTTTCATAATTTAGAACAGCTACCAGGAGTCATCCGCGCAGAGCCGATCCGCAGTGTGCCAGCACGCATCAAGTTCGGCCATCGGCATCGCAAGCTAGCAGTGACTGGCCTCGCTCGTGGGGCCGATTTGAATCGCTTACTAGACGAAAATGGACAGTCCATTGAAATGCCGCAGGACGGTCTAATCATGTCTGAGATGTTGGCAAAAATTATCGGTGCAAAGATAGGTGATGAGATAGAGGTAGAGGTATTAGAAGGTCGGCGGTTGGTATTGCGCATTCCTCTACGTGGATTAGTGACTGATTATGCAGGGGTAGCCGCTTATATGGATCTCACTGCATTGAGGCGGATGCTACAGGAAGGTGATACGGTGAATGGTGCCTATCTCGCGTTAGATGAATCTCATTGGGCTGAATTCATGCGTGAACTTAAAGATACGCCCGCAGCAGCGGTGGTGATGGTGAAGCGCGATCAGTTAATGGCATTTCGCGAAACGACGGGCAAAAGCATCGGGATCATCCGTAAACTCTATTTTGTGTTAGCGACAATCGTGGCTTTCGGCGTGGTGTATAACAGCGCGCGAATCGCCCTTTCCGAGCGAAGCCGAGAGCTGGCGACTTTGCGAGTGGTGGGATTCAGTCTTGCGGAAGTCCGCAATGTGCTAGTGGGTGAACTTGCAATTCTGGTATTGGTCGCCATACCCTTTGGCCTGCTATTCGGGCGTGGGATTGCCTTATTCATCATGTCATCCTTCAGCACAGAAACGGTGCGTTTGCCGATTGTGATCGAGTTTTCTACCTACTCCGTTGCGGTGATTGTCGTGGGAATCGCTTCCGTTCTCTCTTTCGCGCTCGTCAGCAGAATGATTGGAAAACTCGATATGGTAGGTGTCTTGAAAGCGCGTGATTGATCGGCTAGTCTTCTTCCACTAAACCATGCCTAGTCCCGCACCACCGCCCGCCGTAGCTCCATGGGAGATCAAACCACAAATGAGCCGGAAGCATTATTTACGCCGCGCTGTGCCATGGATTTTGGGGGTCTTGTTGATCGCCATTATCGCATGGGGGCTCGCTCCGCGGCCTGTGATCGTAGAGATTGGCACCGCCGCCCGTGGCCCGCTGACAGTCCGCATATCTGAGGAAGGAAAAACCCGGGTGAAAAACCGCTACATAGTGGCAGCTCCTGTTTCCGGAAAAATGCGCCGCGTGATGCTCAAGCCGGGCGATGAAGTGGAAGCAGGGAAAACAATCCTTACCACTATTGAGCCGATGGCATCACGACTGTTAGACGGGCGGGAGCGTGCGCAAGCAGTGGCGCTGGTTTCAATGTATGAAGCCGCAAGTAAGCAGGCTGAAGAATCTCTAACTGCTAGATCATCTGCCTCCAAGCTAGCGCAAGCAGAGCGTGACCGGATGCGAGCGATCACTCGCGAAGGAATTTTATCTGATTCAGATCGGGATAGGATGGAAGCCGAGGCATCCATGCGCGCGGCTGAAGTCAGGGCAGCAGAGTTTGCCCTGCAAGTGGCAGATTACGAGCTTGCCCGGGCACGCGCCGCTTTGCAAAGCACAGATGCTGGCAATTCGGAAGAACTCATCGAAGTGACATCGCCCGTATCAGGGCGTGTCCTCAAGGTGATGCAAGAGAGCGAAATGGTCGTTACCTCGGGAATGCAGATTTTAGAAATCGGTGATCCATCCGATCTTGAAATTGAAGCAGAAATCCTCTCTCGCGATGCTGTGATGATCCAGCTTGGTGATGCCGTGGAAGTCGAGCAATGGGGCGGAGAAAGTGCGCTGGAGGCGCGGGTCCGGCGGATCGAGCCTGCGGCTTTCACCAAGGTATCCGCGCTGGGTGTTGAGGAACAACGGGTGATTGTGCTTTGTGATTTAACGGCACCACCGCCGGCTGCGGGGGCTCTAGGAGATCGTTTCCGCGTCGAGATTCAAGTGGCGATCTGGCATTCGGACGAAGTTTTAGTGATCCCAGCAGGTGCCATGTTTCGCGAGGGAAACCTTTGGAAGACCTATCTCTTCCAAAATGGGGCCGCCTCACTTCGCGAGATCCAAGTCGGGCGATCTGATGGCCGTAAAACCGAAGTCATTAAAGGACTTGAGGTGGGTGATGAAGTGCTCATGCATCCGCCAGATAATGTGAGCGATGGCACGCGGGTGACTAAGCGCTTAGACTGAAGCACACGCACTGACTTTTCCAGACAACCAAGCTTCCCTACTGCGCTCTACCAGCAAATCAATCGCCCATCTTAAAAATCACCTCTATGCACCCATTCGTAAAATCCGCGCTGCCGGCACTTTCTCTTACCATCACCTTGGCAAGCTCTGCCAGTGCCTTTGGCTTTCTCAATTCTGATCCTCTCGACGAGAAACAAACCGATGCCGCCACCACCGCACTGACTTCAAAAATTCTCGAAAACTCGCAATTTGCCCACAAGAAGCTCGATGCGGCCCTCGCAGAAAAATTCCTAGAACGTTACCTCGATTCCCTCGATGGCGGACGCAGCATATTTTTCCAAAGCGACATTGAGGAATTCACCAAAGCAGGCGCCAATCTCGCACAAGACACCCGCGTGCAAGGCGACTCGACGCTTGCCCAGACGATTTTCAAACGCTTCCTCGAGCGCCTTGATCAACGCACAGCTTACTCCAACCAGCTTCTCACTGACGGAAACTTTGATTTCTCAAAGGATGAGACCTACCAGTTTGATCGCAAGAAAGCCCCAAGACCTGCTGATTTGAGTGCGGCTCAAGAGCTATGGAAAGACCAAGTGCGCTACGAGTATTTGCAAGAAAAGCTGGCTGGGAAAAATCAAGATGAAATTCCTAAAACCCTGATGCGTCGCACCGCTCGCACTGTGGAAAGCATGCGCAAGCTGAGTGCCAAGGCCGTTTTAGAAATGTATCTTGAGGCACTCGCACAAGTGTATGATCCCCACTCGGACTACATGGGCCCGGAGCAGCTCAAGAGCTTCCAGATTTCGATGAATCTTTCGCTCATTGGCATCGGCGCCACGCTGAGTTCCGATGATGGATTCTGTAAAATCGTAGAGCTCGTCCCGGGCGGGCCAGCCTTCCGCAGCGGCCTCATCAAAAGCGGCGATAGGATCGTGGGAGTTTCACAAAAACAAGACGATGAATTTACCGATCTCGTCGATCTCCCACTCTCACAGGCAGTGGACCTCATCCGCGGGAAAAAAGGAACGACTGTTCACCTCAATATCATCCCAGCAGATGCAGCAGACGACTCTGTGCGCAAGACGATCAGCATCGTGAGAGAAGAAATTAAACTCGAAGATCAACAGGCGAAAGCAAGAATCATCGATCTCCCGACAGGCGATAAAATCCAACGCATCGGCATTATCGATCTACCCACATTTTATGCGGGCGAGGGCGATGGCAAGAGTGGCCCCACCTCTGCCTCAGCGGATGTGAACTTACTCCTAGCCAAGCTCAAAAAAGAAAACATCATCGGCCTCATTCTCGATCTACGGCGCAATGGCGGTGGCTCTCTGCAAGAGGCGATCGACCTCACAGGGCTATTCATTCCTGCTGGCCCCATCGTCCAGACTCGCACCATGGATGGAGACTTAGAGGTGGGGAAAGACCGCGATGGAAAAGTGGCTTACGATGGACCACTGGTCGTGCTCACCAGCCGCTTCAGTGCTTCCGCCTCCGAGATCGTCGCAGGCGCCCTGCAGGATTATGGGCGAGCTGTCGTCGTCGGTGATACATCCACATTCGGCAAAGGAACCGTGCAAACGATCATTCCACTTGCCAGAGTGATGCAAGGCGAGGGAATCGTCCCTAGCAGTGATCCCGGTGCGTTGAAGGTGACCATCAGTAAGTTTTACAGACCCAGCGGAAAGTCCACTCAGCTCGAGGGTGTAAAAGCAGATATCGTCGTCCCATCGCTCACTGATCTTCCCGAGATCGGTGAGTCAGATTTAGGAAATCCCCTGCCATGGGATACTATCGCTCCGCAAAAACTCGCCGCGCTGAATCGCGTCAGTCCCGTGCTGACTGAGCTACGTAAACGCTCGCAAGAACGGATTGCAAAAAGCCCGGACTTCTCGGACTTGCAGGGTGAAATTGAGCGCTTCAAAAAAATGCGCGAAGACAAGTCCATCTCCCTCAACGAGCAAACACGCCAACAGGAAAAGTCTGACCTCAAAGCCCGCAATGAGGCGCTAGGCAAGGAGCGCCTCGCTCGCGCTACCCCGCCGCCTGCCGCCTACGAGGTAAGTGTGAAAAATGCTTTAACTCCCGGCCTTACCGAGGCGGCGATGCCCAAAAAACCAGCGCTTCAGAACAAGGAAAACGCCGAGGCACTCGAAAACAGCATGCATGCCGATGATGTGATCCTCCGAGAAGCCAAGAACATCCTGCTTGACTACGCAGCCCTCTCAACACCTCCCGTGGTCAGCCAACGCTAGTGAAATCGTCCTCAAGTTAGATTATCGCAACGCCTAAGATGAGGGCGTTGATCACATGGAATAGTGGTTCTGTGTGTGAAATTTAGGTTTTCAGGCCTAGGAGCTGGCGGATTTCGCTAATGATGGCCTT
>JAYULG010000346.1:0-2472 GCA_043763755.1 Akkermansiaceae bacterium
CGCCCGCACTGAGCGCAGTGTGATTTGAAAACGAAATTGCCCGTGGGAACGGATGAGTGGTGATGGCAACACCTCGCCCAAGGTGATCCCATTTGGTAAGTTTTCCGCCAGCCGCAGATGCAGTGTCTGGAGGGTAAACTCCGCACGCCGCTCATGCGTGGAGCGCGAGGTGAGCACCGCACAATGTGCGTACGGTGGAAACGAAAACTGCCGCCGGAACTCCATTTCCTGCTCGGAAAAACCATCAAAATCATGCTTCCGTGCATATTGAATCGAAGGCGAATGCGGCGTGAATGTTTGCACGATCACCTCGCCCTCCAGATCCCCGCGGCCCGCCCGCCCGGCCACCTGCGTCACCAATTGGAAAGTCCGCTCGCCCGCCCGGAAATCAGGCACATGCAAGCTCAAGTCCGCGTTCAGAATTCCTACCAACGTCACGTTTGGGAAATGCAGACCCTTCGCGATCATCTGCGTGCCGATCAAGATATCGATCTTATGCGCCTGAAATGCCGCCAGAGTATCCCGCAACGCATGCTTCCGCCGCATCGCATCTGCATCGATCCTTGCGAACTTCGCCTGCGGAAAAACTTTCGCCATCACCTCTTCCACCTTCTGCGTCCCATACCCCTGCAAGAGAATCGCCGGACTCTTACACTCCGGGCATCTTTTCGGCACAATCGATTGATAGCCACACACATGACACACCAGCCGCTCATCCGTCCGGTGATACGTCAGGGCCACTGCGCAATGCGGGCACTGGCACGCATGCCCGCAGGATGGGCATTGCAGCGACCGCGCAAAGCCACGCCGATTTAGGAAGAGTATAGCCTGCTCACCTAGCTCGAGCCGCCGCTCCAGCGCCACCCGTAGCTTGTCAGATAAAATAGTAGTCCCGCCCTTATGCTTTGCTGCCTCCAGCCGCATATCCACCACTCTCACCAAGGGCATGGATGCGCCATCGGCACGCGCATTGAGCCGCATAAGTTCATATTTTCCCGTCTCTGTATTATGCCATGACTCCAGCGAGGGCGTCGCAGACCCGAGAACAATCGCACATGGCTCAAACGCCGCTCGCAGCACCGCCACATCCCGCCCATGATAGCGCGGCACATTCTCCTGCTTATACGTCGTCTCATGCTCTTCATCCACCAAGATCAAACCCAGATTTGGCAATGGCGCAAACACCGCAGACCGCGCCCCAATGACGATTCGCGCCTTGCCCTTGTGGATCCTATGCCATTCATCAAAACGCTCGCCCTGCGAAAGATTTGAGTGTAGCACAGCCACCTGTTCGCGCATCGCCGCGAACCGTGCCTTGAAGCGCCGCACCGTCTGCGGAGTCAGTGAAATTTCTGGCACCAGCACCAAGACCGTCTTGCCCAAATCCAGAGCACGTTGCGCCGCTTGCAGATAAACCTCAGTTTTCCCAGATCCCGTTACCCCTAACAGCAAGATCGGCTTGGCAGTCGCAGGTTCAGCCACCGCGGCGAGCACTGCGGCCAGCGCAGCCGCCTGCTCACCATTGAGGGGCAGGGGATGCGTCTCTACAAACTCCTCCACACCCTCTGCATCCGGATCGCGCCGCACTTCCTCTATCTCCAGCCGCAGCAGCCCCGCCTTCTCCATCGCCTTCAGCGCCGCCGCATTTCCATTGCCTAGATCTGCCACAGCCAGCCGCAGTCCCTCCGCATGAGTGAGCAACGAAAGGATCGCAAACTGCCGTGGCGCCCGCTTTTTCAGCTTCTCCAAAACAAGAGTATCCGCTGGACCATCTAGCACCGCCACTCGCCGCGTCTTTGCCGAGTTTTCCTCATTCCTCACGCCTTCTGGTAAAACCGAGCGAATCACCGATTCCATACTAGATCCATAGTAATTTGCGATCCACTCCACAGCCCGCAGCAACACCGGCGTGATCAACGGCTCTGGATCAATCAATCCCTCCACCCCTCGCAGAGCGAAATCCACCTGCTCTGCCTCCACCACCGCCAACACCGTCCCCGTGGCCGACTTCCGCCGCAGCGGCACCCTCACCCTGCACCCCGGCAGCACATCCATCCCAACTGGGATGGCATAATCAAACACCAATTCCGAAGGCCCATCGATCAGCACACGCGCATTCACTCCCCAAACCCTAAACCCCCTTACCACCATCCCCAAAGCACAAACCACCCCAAGCGCGACCAAACACCCCCCCAAGGAGTGTGGGCATCCTGTCAGTTGTGTTCTGAGAATGAATCTAATTTCCCGATGAATTCGATGTGACGAAACTGTCACTTGTACGACTCGTCCGTGCCTGTCTAGATCGCCGCGTGCCCGATCCACGTTCCGATCCCATCACCGAGCAGCAGCTCTCCGGCTGGAAATTGCTTGAGAGGTTCATCGGCGTGCTGGACCTACATGGTTCGCAGATCGCCCCGAGTCGGCGTGAAGTGCATGGCCTGCGCGATTTGGACCGTCGGGCTTACTTTGGCC
>JAYULG010000347.1:0-36114 GCA_043763755.1 Akkermansiaceae bacterium
CCTGCAATAGGTTCTGTATAATTAGTTAGTGAGTCATTAAAGCATTCAGGCCAGCCTATAGTCCTGAAAAAGACCTCATGAGTTGGAGTTACAATTTCGTGAACAAGAATCCCCGCAGCATTCCACGCCTGCCAAACCGATTTTACGCCTCCCGCTTCCCGCCCTAGCATAAATGAAGCCCATTTTTGACCAAAGCTAGGATGCATTTGGACAGATGTCTTAGATGCAAGTAGTAGATGAAGATTGTTATTAATAGGCAAAACTCCTTTAGCAAACATGTCATCCGAACTTGTTTCATGAAGCATGTTACAAGAATAAATCCCCATCCAGCGCAGGTTCGAGCTACCGAAATCACAGTCAGATAGTCTCACCCAATCGTAGTTCGTTTCTCCGGATTTATAGATTGGAAAGTATGTACCTAATGCTCCGGTATTTGTTGATACAAAATCTGGCGATTCACCGTGAATCCCGTGGCCGACTAGCAGCCCGATGTTGACCTGATTGAATTTATTTGTGCCTCCTTTGGCGAGCTTGCGGAGAGCCTTGGCCTCAAGCGCATCGTCGCCGAGTTCAAACCCCGTTTTCCATCCTCCCTTCGCCATTTCTCTCGGGAATCCCCTAGCGACAGCTGCTGCACGGTTAATCTTGCCGTAGGGGAGCGGATAGTTTGGCACGAGGGTCACTAATGGCCTGATCGGCAGTCCGCTCGTCGGCCTTGTGAAAGTCGCAATCGTCGGGGCTGGATGATGTCCTTGCCATGCAATTCCGACTGTCCCCGAAACCCCTTTGATCTTCCGCCCCACCCTCAGCGGCCTTGGTGCTGCTCCCGAAGCCGGTGGTGCACGCAACCCACCAGCAACAATTTCAACAGCAGAGACAGAAAAAGCATACGAGCCCTGCGGAAGGCTTGCTCCGGCCTCGCCGTTTCCATCCCACGCGAATGACATCGTGTTACCAGTTCCAGTTGCTGAACGGACTAGCGAGTCAGCCTCATCTCGGATTTCCAGCGTCCATGTGGAGTTTTTCTCGAAACGGGCAGTGATCACTTGGCTTTCACCTACTTCAGGTTCAAATAGATCTTCGGAAAATTTGAAGTGAGAAACGTAGTTCTGAAACGAAACCTCAAGCCCGGAGGTGGCGGAGTAGTTGGGGTCAATTGCACCGACAGAAGGCGTGGTTTGGAATTCAATACCAGCCGCATCTACGGCCGAAGCTGAAATTCGGTGCATACCATTGCGCCATTCGGTCGTGTTGATGAGAAATTCAGCGGGGTTGTCTCCTCGCCGATCATACTCCGCACCATCGACGAAGAGGCGAATGTCGCAGACTCCATCATCATCCACTCCGGTGACGGTGACTGTCACTAGACCGGAAAGCACTTGATTTGGGGAGATCCCATCGAAGGTCAAAACTGGTCCCACTGCGGGGTTCTGTGCAACTTTGAAAATCCGATAAAATCGGCGCAATACAAGCTCAGGGCGCGGCACCTCAGGGACTGCTGCGAAATCCCCAGCGTCTGTCCAGAAGGTGGAAGTGCCCATGGAAGGCATGTCTGAGTACAAGGGTTTGCCAAGAGTTAGCAGCCAGATTATCCGAGAACTGAATTTCATACAGCGCTCCCGGCACGCTGTTCCATGTGAGCATGATTCCCGAATCGACGTAAGGAGTGACTGATCTAACTTGGAAAGGTGGTTCTGCGCGCGCCGATAACGTCGCACAAAGTAAAAGCGCCATCACGGAAAGAGTGATCGCTTTGCAAAGATCCGCGGGAATCACTAATCTAAATATTTTTTCTCCGATTCCTGCCCGCCGTCGAAGACCGCAATCGATCTGGCGCATCCTACAAACAATTGCGTGGGCAAAGGGCAATATAGATAATTTGATGACGTTCAGGGTTATTTGGTTTTGATTTTTGAAAAAACTTTCCTGAAACGAATCAACATCCTTTTCTGCTTCGAGTGCAAGCTCGATTAATGTCAGTCCATCGACTATCTGGAAGTGTTGGAGCTGTAAAATCAGTCTGTCTGGCGAGGGTTGCGATGTTTCAATTTCTGGTGTAAATCCGGCGGCATGTGGGAGGAGATTTTAATGAGCGGCGCCTTGCAGGGCACCGGTACCGGGCTTGCGTGGGTGATCACTTGCTGCCTTTTAGCGGCGGGCTTGGTGGGCTGCGTGCTGCCGATTTTACCTGGGCATTTGATTCTATTGATCGCCGTGTTTGCCTATCGAATGATGTTAGTCAGTGAATCTGGCCTGCATTGGTGGTCGTTCGTGATCTTGATCGCATTGATGGCCATTTCCCAAACTTTTGAAATGCTCAGCGGTGCGGCGGGGTCCAAATGGTTCGGCGGGACACGCTGGGGCGCGGTGGGCGCGCTCATCGGCAGCATCGCGGGGATGTTTTTCTTGCCGCTTGGTTTGCTGATCGGGCCGCTGCTGGGTGCTTTCGTGGCAGAAATCGCTTTCGCTAAAAAAGATACGAAACCAGCGGCCATTTCCGGGGTGGGATCGGTCGTCGGAACCTTGGCGGGCATGGCCTTTAAGATCGTCATCGGTCTGGCGATGGTGGCCTGGTTTGTGATTGATGTGTTTTTGATTGGAAAATAAAAAGAAGGCCCTCACTCTGCCCCCGCCGCTCCCCGGACGGTCGCAATTTCCACGCAAGTGGGAGTTGAGGAAAGTCCGGACACCAAAGGGCAACGCGCCTCATGAAAGTGAGGGACGGGAACCGCGAGGAACTCGGACGGAAAGTGCAGCAGAAAGATACCGCCGATGGCCCGACGCAAGTCAGGCACAGGCAAGGGTGAAATGGTGGAGTAAAAGCCCACCGCGAATCCGGGTAACCGGACGGCATGGCAAACCCCACGTGGTGCAAGACAGAACAGGGGAAGGGCGGCCCGCCCGTTATAAACTCCGGGTATTAGTCGCACTCTGCGTAAGCAGGGCGCTCCGCTCCGGCGGGGTGAGAGAAATGGCCGTCCAGCCTCGCAAGAGGGGGACAAAATCCGGCTTACAGGGGAGCGGCACTCCTCCTAGCCGGGCGGCCCGTCAGTGGGCGATGCGATCCCACGCAGCCCAGAAATCTGCCGTTTGCTTGGCATCTGGGATCACTTCTAACAACAGCGTTTTTTCACCCGTTTCAAATCGATCAAAATCGTCCGCCGTCTGAATCCGCTGGTGGCTCATCCCCCAGAGTGTGGCGAGGCCGGAAAAATCTGCCTGTTGCGGATTGGTCATCCATTCAATGGCACGCGGACTCATCGACTGTAGCCGTGGCAGCCGCTCGAAAATTTTGCCACCACCGTTATTGATCACCGCGAGGACCCGCCCCGAGTTTTGGATTTGATCCAATACAAATGGCGCGGCAAGATCATAAAGCGCGGTCAAATCACCCACTACAGCCCACGTTTCGCTCACTTCTGCGGACCAACCGAGCCATGTGCTCACTTGGCCATCGATGCCATTTGCCCCACGATTCGCCCTCACGGATTGGATCGGTTGAGTCCACTGAGCAAACAAATTCCACTCGCGGATGGGCATGCTATTGCCGAGAAATAGGCCGCCGCCTAGGGATGCGTAGGATGAAAGTGTGCGCAAAAGGGCAGGTTCACTATCTGGGAAACCTTCAAGCAACTCGTCGATTTTTACCGCTCTACTCCCCGCACTGGTCAGATAATCCATCGCATCATCGACGTGTTCGATTTCTCCCAACGCTGGCAAAACGCGCTCCAGTGGCCCTTTCAAAACATCGGATGCACGCGCCAAACCAGGCAACCCATTGCGGCAAACAGACCACACTGAGACATCTGCCAAGCTTTCCAAATCGCGCCAAAAGCGCCCACTTGGCACGTCTCCCAGACGCAAAATTTTCCCCGGCGGTTTCGATTTCAAAACTCTATCCCCATCGTGGATGGCCAGAGATTGCAAGGCTTCTCGCAGACCACTCGTAGCCTCAGCAATTAGGGGTGCTCCCAAGTCTTGGCAAAAGTGGAAAACTTCTTCGCGGGATTCTGGCTCGAGTCCTCCCACAAGCACGACGAGTCCTTTAAAGTGATCTTCACGCAGCCAGCGGGCGAGCCCGGCAACGTTCAGCCGCTCCTGCATGGGCCGAAATTCACCAACAGTTTCCGCCAAAAAATTTTCATCACCCGCCTCGAAAGCTTCGTCAAATTCCACGTTCAAGTGCAAAGGCTGCTTCCCACCCCAATCTGCAAATGTCCCCTGCCATGCGTAGCTCCCATATAAGCCCGGCTGCACAATCGCTTGCGGTGCCCCAGTCCCACGATACTCGGCTGGCCGATCTGCCGTGATCGCGATCAGTGGCCGCGCCTGATAAAATGCCTCGATCACCGAGGGTAAAAGCTCCGCCGTCGCCGTCCCGCTGGTGGTGATCACCGCGCAAGGCTGGCCCGTTTCCATGGTCCGCCCGAGTGCGAAGAAGCCCGCGCTCCGCTCCTCAAAATGGCGCCAGACTTTCACAAGATCTGCCGCCTCTGCCCGTGCCAGTGCCTCAAGAAGCGCCGCATTTCTTGCGCCTGCACACACTACAAACTCGCGCACGCCCGCAGAGAGACAAGATCTTACTAATTCAAGGGCGGCATGCCATGTGTTCATGCGCAGGGTCATACCTCAGAGCAAACAAAATGTCCAAGCGCGTTGTGGTGAAGAACAAACCTGCGGGACACACTCCTCTCAGCATCATTCCCACTGCCTTTTCCCAAAATTTAGGTAGCAAGCTCATTCCGATCTCTCCAACTTTTCGGCATGTTTAAAAAGCGGATGTCTGCGCCAGGTTCTTCACCAGCCACACTCGTTCCACACACGGTCAACGGAGTGGCGCAAAATGCAAAGATCCATGTGATCGAGTATGGTATCGATCATTTTCAAGAGGGCGAGTTCACTGAGATCGAGAAAGTGATCGCCCAGCTTGATTCAAGAAAAGTCACTTGGATCAATGTAGATGGACTTGGAGACGTTCATGCATTGGAGGCACTCGCAGCACATTATAAGCTCCATCCGCTTGCGCTTGAAGATGTGCTAAACATTGGTCAACGCCCAAAAACCGAAGCCGCAGATGATTATCTCTTCATCGTTGCACAAATGGTTTACCACGATGAACAACTCAAGCTCTGTAATGAGCAAGTAAGCATGTTCCTTGGGAAAAATATTCTCATCACCATTCAAGAAGAACCCGACTATGATGTCTTCCGCAGCGTGAGGGAACGCCTACGCGCCGGACGTGGCATGATCCGGAAATCGAATGCAGACTACCTAGCTTATGCATTGTTAGATTCAATCATTGATAACTACTACCCCGTGCTAGAGCGAATAGGTGCGGATATAGATGCGTTAGAAGACCTGCTACTCCAGCGGCCCACACGTGATATGGTGCGCAAACTTCACGAACAAAAACGCTGTCTTACCCAAGTCCGCCGCTTCGTTTGGCCCATGCGGGATGTAGTCAACTCCATGTTGCATGACAATTCCATCTTTGTAGTGAACTCCACCAAAGTCTATCTGCGGGATTGTTACGATCACGTCGTCCAGCTTATGGATTTGGTAGAAAGCTACCGCGAAGTCACCTCCAGCCTCATGGAACTTTACCACTCCAGCGTTGGACTACGGACCAATGAGGTAATGCGAGTTCTCACCGTGATCACTTCCGTATTCATACCACTCACCTTCATCGTCGGAGTATATGGTATGAATTTCGCCCCACACACGGAGGATGGCAAGCCGCTGCCACTCAATATGCCAGAACTCTATCATCCACACGGCTATATCATCCTTATGGCCATTATGGTTACAATTGCCTTGATACAATTGTATATTTTCAGGCGTATGAAATGGCTCTAGGCATTCATCTCAATTATTTCTCTCCAAGTGAACCCAAATCTCACTCAATGCGCTGCCAGTGGCAAACTCCTGCCCTCCAGTAGTGTAGTGCATCTCAAATCGGTGCGGCCCAACATTGCAGAAATTATTCATAAGCAATATCCGAATTTATTGGAAGATGCATCGATTAGTCGGGAGATCCTTAACTCCGCAAGGTTAGAGTATGTAAGAACTTTGTTGACTGGCCAGCTCGGAGAACTCACGACTCTTGATGAGGAAGTAATCAAAAGCCTTCATGAACATGAAATCGTAAGCGAAGTGCTCAATGAGGAAGAAGAGGATAAAAATGCAACCTTCGGTGAGCGCCTATCAGATAAGATTGCCGCGTTTGGCGGAAGTTGGACTTTTATTATGTCCTTTGCCGCGTTCATGGCGGCATGGATCACTCTCAATGCGCTTTTTCTGGCAAACAAAAGCTTCGATCCCTACCCCTTTATCTTGCTCAATCTCATTCTTTCCTGCCTCGCAGCCATGCAGGCCCCGATCATCATGATGAGCCAAAATCGCCAAGAAACTCGGGATCGCCGCCGAGCGGAAAGCGACTACAAAGTCAACCTAAAGGCCGAACTCGAAATCCGCCATCTGCATGAAAAAATCGATTACCTCCTCCATCAACAAGCCACCCGCCTCATGGAAGTTCAACAAATCCAACTAGAAGCTATGCAAGAAGCCTCTGGAAACCACAGGAAGAATTCTAGATAGTATTACTGCCGCTCAAACTTGAGCCTGATAAACCGCGGAACGAACGGATCGAGTGGCGTGGGGTCAGTGCAAGTCAGCGTTTCAAGCGGGCCAGACAAGGTTTTTACTAAAGTTAATGGCGACCAATTCCTAAGATTACTCGTAGCCTGCGCAGTATAGATTATACCCGGAAGATTCTGTGGCCGCGTAAAAGTGAGAGATAGCCCTTGGGCATCTAACACGTAAGACAATGGAGGAGTGAATGCCCGTGGATTCACACCAAGCGCATACTCAGCAAGATTGCTAAGCCCATCCTCGTCGGGGTCCATCGGATCATCGGCTTTGCCTGCCGCGCGCTCGGTTTCACTAAAGTAAGTGCTTTTCCATGATACCCAGGGATCAGCCGCGATGACGAAGGAAGCGCTCGCGCTTCCTTGGTAATTAGAATCGGTGATCGTAGCAAAGACGAAATATGTTCCAACGGCACTCGGTGGAGTGGACGAGCCATTGTAGAGAATGGATAACGCGAGACTAGGCGGGCTTGTAGCGGCAGTGACAGGTTTCGGACCCCCATCGAAAGTCTGCGCCAGGCTTTTACTATTAAACATTACCGTAGCCGCCGCCCGAATTACATGAATCGTGGCACTCCCAGACCACATCCCGCTGCTAGCAGATACTGAAAATGGCCCGCCCGCAGTGGTGGCAGTGTAAAGCCCATTAGTATTGATCGATCCGCCACCGGTGGTGGACCAAATAAACGCACCCGGCATTGTTTGATTGAATTGATCGAACAGGGTGGCTGAAAACGCTTGGGCGGCATTCACCGCGAGTGATGCTCTACTTGGATTCAGCACAAGTGAGCTGGCAGTCTGAACCACGCGGACTCGGATGAAACTTGTCACACTGAGCCCCGCCACATCTTGCACGGTGCCCGTGATTGTATAATTTCCGGCAGCGGTAAAACTTGAAGTTGTAATCTTTGCAGCATTGGTCCCATTGGTGCTGAAAGCCACGGCACTGGTCGCACCATTTGTTACATTCCAAGTGTATCTCAGCGCGCTTTCCCCTCCATCATCCGCACCTAGCATAGACAAGCCTACCGAAGTACCTCGGGCCACTTCGTAAAGTTCTGGGTCCATCACCGTTTCAGTGGAGGAGCTATTTGCAGAACTTACAATCGACGGTGGGTCGTTCGTAGGAATCAGAAATGCACGCATCACTGCCATGTGCTGCATTGCTGGAGCAGCGCTATCCGCAGCAAGAATCGGCGTGGGTAAAAAACTGTAGGGAGATGTCACCCTGCTATCATAAACTATACCATTTGGAAAACTCCTTGTTCCGATGGTGAGAATCGTCCTTCGAGCATCCAAATCTGCATCAGGAACCACCCAATCATAAGGTTTCCCACGAGAGGCATTCGTGTTCCCATTACCATTCTGGTCTGCGGGATAGGGAATCCCAGTAGCTAGCACTGAGGAAAGTGTGTTGACGCAAGCTTCGCTCCGACTGTCCGTATTGAAATCACCGCCAAGCACCAAATAGTCACCCTCAGGAATCTCTGCTTGGATTTTCACGCGGAGTTCCAATGCAGAAGCCTGTCGTGCGGAAGAGCCTCCGCTTGAGCTGAGGTGAACAGAAATGGCCCACAAATCTTTGTCGCCCGGAATATCAATATTCGCCCAGATGAATTCGCGATTGGTAATTGATGGGTCGTCCCAAGTGCCAGAACTAATGATAGGAAATCGGCTGATAATTCCGTTTGGTAGCTGCTCGGAGCTATCCTCGACACGATAGACAAATGAACTCCCAAAATTTCCATCCACCCATGCGCGATAAGTAGCTGGAGTATTTTTATTTGGCGCTACTCCTACATTCATCTCCTGCACAAGAACTATGTCTGGATCTAGACCTTGGAAAATGCGGTTGCCCGGTCCTGAGAGGCCTCCTGCTGGCCCAAGATTGTCAGTCGGATAGCTTTGTTGCGTGCCACTCGTTGTATTTGCCGCCATGATACGAATCACCTCATCAGCAGTGAGAGATGTCGTAACGAGGGCAGCGAGGACTGCTTGCAAGCAGAACAGAGATAATCTTGAAAATTGAAACACTTAGGGACGATGTGTGAAAGGTGGTTTTTATAGATCTAGAAACGGAGGTGGTAGTAGCCATTTTCGCAGAGCATCTTCCATTCCAGATCCGTGACGAATCTGTCACCAACCTTGCAACAAGGGACCAAATCAGGGATCCTCATACCAAGCTAGGCCAGCATCGGCACTGCGCTGGAGATCGGCCATAATCTGCGCTCCCAGCAGCAGAATCAAGGCAATCGCCTCCATGATGAGAAGCATGATAATGATAGCAGCCATCGATCCATAAATTACATTAACCGCCGAGAAGTTTGTATAGTATGACACGAGCACATGCCTGACGATTTCCCAAAGAATCGTCACAGTCACGCCCGCGATCAAGGCGCGTTTCCATGGGACATGGACCACAGGCATCACTTTGTAAAAAAGGGTAAATAACACCACGAGTCCAAGCACACCAGTGGCGTAGATGATTTGGCTCAAATGTTGATGAAGCAATAAATCAAGACTCGGGAAAACGTTGTTTTTCAGACTACGCGCATCCACTACAGCATTTACCACCGTGATCAGGATGAGGCCGATCGCCACGATCAGGATGAAAAAATAGGGCATCAGAGCGGAAATCCAAAACTTGCGCTTCAACGTGGGTAACGGTTGATGAAAGATAATAGAGAATGCATCTTCAAGAACTCGAAAGGCGAATGAACTAAAAATCAATAGCGAGCCAAGACCTACCCAGCCGATGAGTTGCCGAGTTTCAAGGAAACCTGCAAGAACCTCGTTAAGAGTAGGAGCAAAACTTGGAGCGATCATCGATGCCTCAATAGAGATCGATTTCATTACAATCGCCGGATCAATAAAATGTGAAAACAAAACTAGAAAGACTGCCGCGAGAGGGATCAGCGAAAGCATCATATTATTTGCAACAGCGGAGGTCAGAAGCAATCCATGGTTGCGCAGAAAGAAATCTCGGAACACTCGATGGGCAAAGCGGATGATCTTTGGGAAGCGGTGTTCCATTGCTGAGTATAATTGTCCCTCAATGGACGCCTAGGCAAACGAAAACCCTCACCGCTGAACAGGGCCATCGATTGGCGGCTTCTTGTGGCCGATCTTCATCAATAACGTGTAAAAAACTGGAGTAAAAAAGAGTCCAAAAATCGTCACCCCAATCATACCACTGAAGACAGCCACACCCATCGCTTGACGCATTTCCGCGCCTGCGCCCGTGCTGGTGGCTAGAGGATAAACTCCGGCGATGAATGCGATGCTCGTCATCAGGATGGGCCTTAGCCGTAGGCGACTGGCCTCAATCGCAGCCTCTGCGGGATCGGCACCAGCATCCTGTTTCACTTTGGCAAATTCCACAATGAGGATGGCATTTTTACAAGCAAGGCCCACAAGAACGATCAGCCCGATCTGGGTGAACACATTGTTTTCCATATCTTTCATCCACACACCTAGAAGCGCACTAAGTATCGTGAGAGGCACAATCAATATAATCGCCAAGGGCAAGCGTAAGCTTTCATATTGCGCGGCTAGAACTAGAAATACCAAAAGTATACAGAGCGGAAATACCCAAATCGCAGAGTTACCGGCTATCTCCTTTTGCAAAACCAAGTCTGTCCACTCCATCACCATGCCCTTGGGTAAACCTCTGGCCACTTCTCTCATCGCTTGCTCAGCTTCGCCACTGCTGAACCCAGGCGCGGCACCACCATTGATTTCTGCTGCTGGATAGCCGTTGTAGCGCATCACGCGGTCTGGGCCACTGGTTTCCTTAATTTTAACCAATGAGCCAAGAGGAACTAATTCACCCTGAACGTTACGCGTTTTCAGTCGTGTTATATCATCTGGCCGATCCCGAAAGCTCTCATCAGCCTGGGCTAATACTTGATACGTCCGCCCAAAGCGATTGAAATCATTTACATACACGGAGCCGAGATATGCCTGCATCGTTTCATATAGATTCTGCAATGGCACACCTTGAAGTTTGGCTTTTTCACGATCAATGTCTGCTTGGACTTGAGGGACATTCACCGTGAAGCTTGAAAATGCACCAGCTAGTTCTTTGCGCTGCATCGTCGCACCAATAGTCTGCCACGTTGCATTATAGAGTGCATCGAAGCCCTGATCCGAGCGATCCTCTACAAATAATTTAAAGCCCCCCACTGTGCCTAGCCCTTGCACGGGCGGTGGTGGAAAAATAAACACGAGTCCTTCTTGAATGCCGCCGAACTCTTGCTGCAGTTTTGCCGCAATGGCCATGCCATTTTGATCGGACCGCTTTCGCTGCTCGAAATCTTTTAGGCCCACGAATACAATCCCTGCATTGGAGCTATTCGAAAATCCGTTGATGCTGAGACCGGGGAAAGCAATGCTACTTTCTACGTCAGGATGCTTGAGTGCTATTTCTGACATCCGCCGGATCACTGCATCTGTGCGGTCGAGTGATGCGCCATCAGGTAGCTGGGCGAATGCGACGAGGTATTGTTTATCTTGGGCAGGCACAAATCCCATGGGCACCTTATCAAAGACGACTTTGGTGAGAAAAAGCATTCCCAGATAGAGCACGACTGCGATCATACTGAAACGTATAATACGCTTCACTCCGCTAGCATAAGCATTAGAAGACCATTCAAAAAAACGATTGAAAGGGCGGAAAAACCATCCGAACGAATACCCGATCATGCGACTGAGAACATCTGGCTTTGCATGATGATCTCGCAAAAGTAGCGCGCTCAAAGCAGGAGATAAAGTTAGGGAATTGAACGCACTAATCACGGTGCTGATTGCGATGGTGATGGCAAATTGTTTATAAAACTGCCCCGTCAAACCCGTGATGAATGCCGTGGGAAGGAATACAGCACATAATACCAGCGCCGTGGCAATGATCGGCCCCGTCACCTCTGTCATTGCTTTCTTGGTCGCCTCCAGTGAAGAGAGGCCATTGGATATATTTCGTTCTACGTTTTCGACGACGACGATGGCATCGTCCACCACTATGCCAATGGCAAGCACAAGACCGAAGAGTGATAGCGCATTGATAGAAAAGCCGAACAGATGCATCACTGCAAACGTCCCAACCAGAGACACAGGCACCGCAATTAGTGGAATCAGCGATGCACGCCAAGTTTGTAAAAAGATTAACACAACAAGCACCACTAACGCCACAGCCTCAAGCAAAGTATAGATCACAGCCGTGATGCTTTTACTTACAAATACAGTGGGATCATATGCAACCCGATAATCAAGACCCTCTGGAAAGTCCTTTTTGAGTTCGTCCATGCGCGCACGCACATCCTTAGAAATCTGTAGGGCATTGCTGCCCGGTGCTTGGAAGATAGGCAGGGCTACTGCGTTTTTGTTATCAAGCAACGAACGCAAATTGCTGGATCCGGATGCTAACTCGATGCGGGCTACATCTTTTAGCCGAGTGCGTTCTCCCTGAATGCCTACTTTAACAATGATATTGCCAAATTCTTCTTCGGTGATCAGGCGGCCTTGCGTATTGATCTGGAGTTCAAAATCAACAGGTTTCGCCAACGGTTGTTGGCCTACTGCCCCTGCGGCGACTTGCACATTTTGCTCGCGAATCGCAGCGATTACATCACTAGCGGTGAGCCCACGCGCGGCGACTTTTTCCGGGTTGAGCCAGACACGCATCGCATAATCACCAGAGCCGAAGACTTCAACTTGCCCAATACCATTAAGGCGACTCAATACATCTTTCACCTGTAAAGATGCATAATTTCTCACATACACATCATCATAGCGGCCATCAGGTGAGAAGAGATGCACCACCATTGTGAGATCTGGTGAAGATTTAATGGTCGAGACACCTAGGCGTTTTACCTCCTCCGGTAGCTTGGGCAATATTTGTGCAACTCGATTTTGCACCAATACCTGCGCCTTATCTGGGTCTGTCCCCAGCTTGAAGGTGACTGTGAGGGACATGTTTCCATCTGATGTGGATTGGGAGAAAAGTGAGAGAGAGTTTTCCACTCCATTGAGGCCCTGCTCGAGTGGTGCTGCCACTGTTTCTGCAAGAGTTTTGGGATTTGCGCCTGGATACTGTGCTCTGACTACCACTGTGGGTGGGGCCACCTCTGGATACTCGCTGACGGGTAGCTGGAACAACGAAATTAAGCCTGCGAGGAAAATTGCAAGTGATAGCACACCCGCGAGAATCGGTTTTTTAATAAAGTAGTGGGAAAAATTCATAAGAAGTTAGAGGCAAGTAAGCACCACCATCATTGTTGATTTTTTGCGAACTCTGGCTGGACCACATCACCGGGACGGACTCGTTGCAGACCATTGATGATGATAGTTTCATCTCCAGTAAGACCCTCACGAATGATGCGTTTTCCTTGATGAAATTCACCCAATTTGACAACGCGATACGTTGCCTTGTTTGACCGATCCACCACTAATACGAATTTCATTCCTTGGTCTGTGCCAATGGCAGATTCTTCAACCAAAATCGCTGGTTTTTCATCACTGAGCGGAATCTCTACACGAGCAAACATCCCCGGCGTGAGTAGGCCGTCAGGATTGGGAACGGTGGCGCGAAGGAGAATACTTCCACTTGCGGAATTGATCCGATTGTCGAGCGATTCAATGGTAGCAGAAATGGCAGGTGATTCATCATTGAGGCGCACTAGAAGCTCTTTCGTGTCACTTTTTCCAACAAGATACAGTTGGAGTTTTAGGTAACTTGCCTCATCTAGATCCGTATAAACATGCATATCTTGGGTGGAGGCAATCGTCGCCAGCAAGGAGGCGGGGCCGGAAATATAGTTTCCCTCGGTGATCATCGCGCGGCTAATACGTCCAGAGATGGGTGCGCGGACGGTGACTTGATCAAGGTCCAAGCGAGCTGTCGTGCTGGCGGCGATGGCGGCTAAATTTGCGGCTTTTGCGATCTCGAAGGTTGCAAGGCGCCCTTCGTTCACCTCGCGAGATATGGCTTTTTCTGCGCTGAGTTCTTGGGCACGTGCAGAGTCAAGTCCGGCCACACGCATGGCCGCTTCCGTCCTCGCGATTTCTGCCTCGGCGGTATTTGCGGCTGCCTGATACCAACGTGGATCAATTTCGAAAAGTATATCTCCCTGTTTGACAAGTTGCCCAGCCTTGAAATGAATTCGGGCAAGATGACCCATGACTCGTGGGCGAATTTCTGTCCACTGGATGGGCTCGATGCGCCCCGTGAATGTTTCTGTATTTCTCAGGTTTTGTTTGCTTAGTTTTGCGACGGTAACGAGCGAGGGCGGAGGAGTTCCAGTGGCAGAGGCAGATGTAGTTGCGGACTTTTTGAGATAGACAAAAAAGACTGCGGCAGCGGCTAATAAAACTCCGAGACTTATAAGAGTGATTTTGCGAGATCGATTCATAGATTATGTCTGTTAGATAGGAATGGCTGTTTAAAAGTCTATCGTGCGTTGTTAGGCCTAGCATCTGTCCATCCGCCACCGAGAGCGCGGATGAGCGCGACGGATGCGCGGAGTTCCGCAGTGCGCGCACGCACTGCTTTTCTAGACGCTTCGAGGCGGGTGAGGGAAACTTGAAGGAATTGGAAAGTATCAATATTTCCTGACTCAAAGCGCTTCATACTAAGCTCGGCGGCTCGAGTGGCCGAAGTGGCAGATTGGGCTGCTAGGGCACTTTGCTTGCCGCTCCAATGCACTTTCCCAAGTGCGGTTTCTGCCTCTGAAAAGGCGGCGAAGATCTGTTGTGTGAGCAATTGTTCCTGCTCCCCGTATTTGAATTTTGCCTCGTCCACGCGCGCCTTTTGGCGGCCTCCTAGATCGATGAGAGGGAATGTCAATCTCAGCCCCACCATTCCTTCTTGGGCTTCATTCCGATCCAAATTACCAATCGTATCCGCTGTCACGCCGATGCCTGCCTCTAGTTTCAGCGTGGGATAGCGGCCCGCTTCAGTTGCTTTAATCTCTGAAAATGCCGCGTCGATGCGGCGGTGAGATGCTGCAATGTCTGGGCGACGGCCTAACAACTCACCTGGAATGATGGATGGAATGAGAGGCGCGCGTGGCAACTGCCCACTCTGCGCAAGACGGTAGTGAGTGGCGTTTTTCCCGGCGAGTAGTGCGACGAGATTTTCTAGTTCCATGCGGATCTGCGAGAGTGCGGCTGCTTCTGATAGACCGCTGGCATAATCCGCGCGGACTTGTTCGAGTTCAAAGTCAGATAGGTTACCCGCAGTAGTTCTTTTTTCGGTTAGATCCAGTGCGATCTTACGTCCATAATTGACTTGATTTACCACTGATAGTTCTGCTTCGGCACCTCGCAAAACTAAATATGCATCTGTGATTTCCGCCTGAATGCTCAACCGTAGCGAATCCGCGATTGCTTTTTCCGCCAACATGGCTGAGCGGGCAGAACTCACCGTGTTTCGAATGCGCCCCCAAAGATCTATTTCGTAAGAAGCGACGATGCCGACGCTCAACTCAGTAGCATTTCGACTTGGAAAAGAGTTATCTACCGCAGCGCTGTAGCGGTCCAACCGACTAGTGAGTGCCCCATCTAAACTCGGGAACAAAGCGCTGCGTACGCCATTCATTCTGGCGCGTGCTTGCTCGATGCGTAGCAATGCCCCGGCGATTTGCGGACTGGAAGTATCAACGGAAGCTATCAATTGATTGAGTTCTGAATCGCGATAAAGTGCCCACCAATTTGAATTCGAAGGATCCGCGTGAGCACGATGGCTGACGTTTGGTGCCTTCCATGGAGATTCTTGGCCATGGACAAATCCTTGAGCTAGGTAAAGAACTATAAGAACTGAGCAGAAATGATTCATAAAAGGTAAACTATTATTTTGCAGCAGAATTGGCTTGTTTTAGACCAGTCGTCTATTACCGATATGAACGAACTAGGGCGCGAGGTGTGCTTTAGCGAAGTTGATGATGTCTCGTCCTGGTTGGATTGAGCGGCTTACTGCTGCACGAATATATGCTCCAAGCCATGCATCATGAATGACTGCCGCAAAATGATTGGCATCTAGGTCTTTGCGAATGGTCCCCTGAGCTTGGCCCTCCTCAATGACAGTCTGGTAAAGCTGCCTCATGCGGTTATACAACCTTTCCAGCGTCTCTCGCATATTGTCACTCCATGAGCAAACTTCTGCACTTAATTTCACAATGAGGCAAATCTGACGGCATTCGTTTTCGATAAAACAAGTGATTCCACTCTCAAGATAGGCGATAAAGCGATCATATGCACTGGGTATCATTGACCGATTGAGCAACCACTTTTCTTTATGGGCCATTGCGTCCGCACCGTAATGATTGAGAAGCTCGACTCCGAATTGCTCTTTTGAGGGGAACCAGTGATAGAATGAACCTTTGGGGATGTTAGCGGATTTTAGGATCTCGTTAATGCCCACACCATTGAAGCCTTTTTCTAACATGATGGCTTCTGCCGCATCAAGAATTCGTTCCTTGGTATCGTTTGAATGGGTAAGGTGCGCTGTCATTAGAGGATAGAGATGAAAGTGATTTAGACCGCTCGGTCTAATAAGCAAGTATTATTATTTTGCGAGCAAATTTAAAGACGAAGTAACGCTGTGAAAGCAAACTTATACACGACAGTTGACGGAGTCCGCTGTGGGACTAAAACTTCATGCGATGAGCGATTGGATTCTAGGAATTGATTTGGGCACGACGAACTCGGCAGTGGGGCTGGTGGATTCTGGTTTTCCAATTCTACTAGCCAATGAAGATGGGCGGCGGATCACACCAAGCGCAGTTTACGTAAGCGAAGATGGAAAAATCGAAGTAGGTGCTCGTGCCTTGAGGCGGCGGACTCTGGAGCCGCAGCGGGTGGTGACGAGCATCAAGCGTCTAATGGGGCGGCGGATGGATGAAGTAAGCGGCGATTTCACACTGCCGCTAGAGGCGGGCAGCGACGGATGGCCTCGTGTATTGGGCATGACACCAGAAGCACTCAGCGCAGAGATTTTAAAGGAGATGAAGCGCATCGCGGAGTGGCGAATGGGCGCTGAAATCACCAAGGCTGTGATCACAGTTCCAGCATACTTTCACGATGCCCAGCGCACCGCGACGGTGCGGGCGGGTGAACTCGCAGGACTTGAAGTTGTAAGAATCATCAATGAACCCACGGCTGCGGCGCTGGCTTACGGATTGGTCAAGTTGAGTCAAAAGGCGCGAGTAGCAGTTTACGATCTTGGAGGTGGCACATTTGATTTATCGATTCTGGAGATTCAGGATGGTGTTTTTCACGTGATGGCTACACATGGCGATACGCGGCTGGGCGGCGATGATTTGGATGAAATGATCGTCGCTCACATCGCCGATGTCGCCGGAGTCACCGAGATTTCAAGTTCACTGCGAGTGCGGATGCTCGAAGAGGCGGAGCGGGTAAAGCTCGCACTCTCGACTGTAGAAAACGCCGTTTTCCGAGTACCATTTTACGACGGCAGTGAGAGCATTGAGCAAACAATCAGCAGGAGCGCATTAGAAAAATTGGCAGCACCATGGATTGCAAGAACGCTTCACCATTGCAAATACGCATTGGCAGATGCAGCACTGAAAGTAGAGGAAGTAAATGCAGTTGTGCTGGTAGGTGGCAGCACCCGGATGCCGGCAGTGCGCCAAGCTGTGGCAGACTTATTCGCTCGTGAGCCGGATGTGAGTCAGCACCCAGATGAAGCGATCGCTCTGGGTGCCACCATCCAAGGCGGCGTGATAAGTGGTGCACTGCGCCAGATGATTTTGTTAGATGTGACACCCTTGAGCTTAGGTATCGAAACTTTCGGCGGATTGATGAATGTGCTGATCCCAAGGAATACAACGATCCCGTGCAAAGCGGGTGAAATGTTCACCAATGCAGCAGATGGGCAGGCCGCAATGCGCGTGAGAGTGCTGCAAGGCGAGCGTGAAATGGCGAGAGATAACTGGGAACTCGGAAAATTCGATGTCGGATTTTCCCCTTCGCCGAAAGGCCATGCGCGGGTGGGCGTGCAATTTAAAATCGATGAAAATGGAATGCTTGAGGCACTCGCCCGCGATGTGGTCACTGGCGTTGATACTCTGGTCCACATCACGAATGCCGCTGTAAACGTAGATGATGCCGCTGTGGAAGCAATGGTCAGTGAATCTGTGGAACATGCCTTTGGAGACATGGCAGAGCGGATTTTTACCGAAGCAAAAATCAAAGCTGAAGAGCTATTACCCGCCGTGGAGTTAGCAATGGCGCAAGGGCTTGCTGAAGAAGGTGAGCAACAAGAAATCATCGCTGCATGCGAGGCCGTGAAAATCGCATTAGCGAGCGGAGCGGCAAACCCTTTGAAAGCCGCAGTTCATCGGCTTGACTCGGCAACGGAAGCGCTAGCCGCGCGTTTCCTTGAACAAGCGCTGGATGCTGCGCTGGAACGCCGCATCGGCTGCGAATAACCATCAAAGCGGCTTGCATGCTTGCATTTTTGTCTCCATCCTTTCACCCAAGCCGAAAATTCAGTGAAACTAAACCTTATTGATCCCAACAATCATCCCCCCGAAGTAAAGGATGGAGATGGCTGGGATGATGTGGAGGGATTCGAAGAGCCAAAGGCCGCAAGCATCAATGTGCTCCCCCGCAAGCGCCTGCAAACTGAGCCGAGCCAGCTTGAGGAATCCAAAATGCTAAAGGCCGAGTATTTTGAATGGAAGAACAGCTCTCCAGCATCAGAAATCACCGTCCAAGAAATTTCGGGGGAAGTCGTCAAGCTGCTCCCGCCTGAGCCCTCCCCAGAAAAAGTAGTGCCTCACCTGGTATTTCACCCACGGCCAACAGCGGGCACTCCTACGGAATATCAAGACAATCAGGACAACGAGCGGAAATCGATCAAATCCATCCCTCTAGTATGGCTGCTGGGAAGTGGTGTCACCATCACCTGTCTAGTCGTCACCGCTCTTGCCATAGTTCCCATCATCAACAGAGCGAACGCGCAAAAGTCTAGATCCCCTACTAGGATTCTAGTTCCAGAAAAACTCGAGGGCTCCCAAGATAGCACAAACATCGGGGATATGCTGAATAGCCAAACGGAGGCGAAGCAGATGTTTGAACGCTATGCCACAGCCAAAACCGGCGCAAATATCCTCCCGATCATATTGGATCCTGCTACGAATGGCGCACTTGTGCATTCCCATTTTCAGCCCATCAATGCACAAGCATCGTGGAGAGTTTCTGATCATGCCACATGGACGACCACACACGTGGGACTGAAGATCGACGGCCAGCTTAGAGGTGTATTGCCAGACTTTTCGCCCTTCATCGCCTATTTCACTCTGGTGAATAGGCAACTTAAACTTGATTGGAAGGCCACCACAGGATTTAGCACAGCGACTTTCGCAGAGCTTGCAAAAGGCAAGGGGGATCCATCAGAAATTCGCGGCATTCTAGCACCCACGAGTTTTTTCACTCAATTCTGGCCGGAGAAGATATACCAAAGTTATCGGTTAGTTTCTGAGAAAGAAAATGATACCATCTGGTGTTATGCCAAAAACGATAGCGGAATTGCTAAACAAATTTACCAGCAGTTCGCGGCAAGGGGCGGAAAACAAGGTCTTCCAATTGAGATCCGTGTCACTTTGCGCCTCGAACCAGGCCCTAACGATGTTCTCTCGAATCAATGGCTTATCGCCGAATTGATTCACACCGACTGGAACCAACCTTGAACGAACTTTGTGAACGATACTCCCCAATCATGGTTCCACTGCGGACGTTGCAACGCATTGTTTGAAGCGCCAATGGGCGAAGTTGAAACTCGCATCTGTCCTGAGTGCGGCAGCGTTCCGGTCCTCCGTGACGATCTGCCCCTCAATTCGAGCATTGCTCCAGCGCCGCAAGCCGCTCTACCCGCAGAAACTGGTAAAGCCAGCAAACATCGCACTCGAAAAAGAAAAAAGAGCCGCCTAGCCGCCAAGCTAGTGATTGCTTGGGTTTGTTTGACCGGTGTCATTGCCCTAGCCGTCCTAGCAGTGCGCTTCATGAACCGAAACGTAGAAGCAAACGTGGCCCGCCCCGCAAATCACGAAACCGTTTTGCTTCCTAATGAATCTGAACGCGAACTGATCAATAAAGTATTGCCACTCGCGAATACGAATCTCTCAGGGTTCATCGCGGTGACGGCACCGGAACAGCGGAATCAATTTGTCCGCGATCCGATCTCAACTGCGCAGAAGATGGCCGCATTTTACAGCCTCAATCCGGTGGCACGCATCGCACCCGCCAGCTTGAAAAACTCGGGTAGCGCAGTGCTCAATTTATCAAAAGGCAAGGCGCTCGAAACCACGTGGACTTCCGCAGACGGCCATGACCTTGATGCCGTTTTCATGCTGGATGGCGAAGAATGGCGGCTGGATTGGGATCACTTCGTCCGATTTAGCGACTATCCGTGGCCGCTTTTCCTCGCCGGGAGCGGCCCCACTATTGGCGAGTTCCGCTTACTCGCCCGCGAGCGTCTTGCAGAGGAACGAAAAGCCGCTGAGACTATAAGCGTCGTTTTTTATGCGCCTCGTTTCGGTAATCCCGGCGAGGCTGGTCCTCAGTCTCCTGAGTTCCTTATTCAGCGAGACAGCGAAGACGGCAAGCTGTTAGTGGCAGCTTTCGCGATGCGAAAAGATCACAAAAGACCCTTCGCCGTGAAACTTGAAAATGAAGATCCAACAGATTTAATCCGCGTGCGAATCCGCGTTAGAAGGGCTGAAAGCGAAACTGGCCGCAAGTATGAGCTGGAAAAAGTCATCGCCTGCCACTGGTATTCGGAGGACTCTACAGGTGTTCCTCCTGCGGCTCAACCCGTAGGCAAATGAGTCAATGCCGCTCGCATAATTGTGAGCGGTTGTGCCTCGGGAAACCAATACTGATAGGCAAGCGCACCTTGATTCAGCAACATGGATAGCCCATTGGATGTCCTGCAACCGGCTGCTATGGCCGCCGCCAATAAAGGTGTAACCGCAGGCGCATAAATTGTATCGTAAACCATATGCTCTAACTTGAAACAATCAGGAGGCAAAATCGAAAGATCCCCAGCTTTCAGACCCACCGAGGAGGTGTTCACAATGAGATCTACATCAAAACAATGCTCTCTCAAAGCAACATCTGCCAGTTGTAATGCGACTACTTCAGAAGATGTGTGATTAAACTGCATTCTCGCAAGTAAGGGTTCAAGCTTCTCAATACTGCGATTCACTACAACGAGCTTTGGAACACCGAGCATTGCACATTGCATCGCGATCGCTTGTCCTGCTCCACCACCTGCACCGAGGATCAATACCTTCAACGAGGCGAGATTGATCCCGAAATCCCTTTCAACTGCATTTCGGAATCCAGGGCCATCCGTATTGTATCCGCGCGTGGAATAATTCTCAAAACATATAGTATTTACCGCACCAAGAATCTTGGCATCTGCTGAAACTTCGCAATTTGCCATTGCTTCCAGCTTGTGAGGCACCGTCACATTACAGCCGATGAATCCAAGCTCGCGCATTTGAGCGAAAACCTGCGCCGTCTGCCCTCGTTCCACATCAATGCGAATGTAGCGTGCAGCCACCCCATCTGCATCCAGCGCAGCTTGATGCATCAGAGGTGATACTGAGTGGGCAACGGGATGGCCAATTACCGCTAATTTTGCAGGTTTCTCCGCGCCCATGTCTAAAAGCGTACGAGACGCTAAATCTGCAAGAGTATAAACATTTTTCATCGGTAGCATAGTTTGATTAAGAAGAATCACATTGCCACTAGTTCCGCCATTTTTCTCACTCGCTTCACACATCTTACCTTACCAAGTATATCTAACATTGCCCCAAGATCCGGCCCATGACTCTGCCCTGATAGTGCGACTCTAAGAGGAAACATCACCTGCCCAGATTTCAAACCTGCAGCCTGCGCTGTATCATTGAGTGCAGCTTTTGCGGCCTCCGCAGACCACTCACAGATATTTTCGAAAGCCTGTGCAAGGGCTAGCATAAGACTGCTCACAGCAGTGTTATTACGCGTTTTTTCGATGGCTTCCTGACCATAGTCGAACTTATCTTGGAGCAAAAATTCCACCATACATGGCACATCAAACAAAAGCCGGACCTTATCTTTCACTGCACCCATGATCGGAACAAAATCATCGCCAATCGGCAGGCCCGCCGCCGCCACGAAAGGCCGGGCTGCACTCGCGAATTCCTCAATTGTATAACCACAAAGATGTTGTTGATTCATCCACTTACACTTGTCAAAATCGAACCTCGCGGGTGCCCGGTTGATTCCCTCAAGAGAAAATCGCTCGCACAATCCAGCCAGACTGAAAATTTCTTCTTCCGTCTTGGGATTCCAACCTAACAGCGCAATGAAATTCGCCACCGCCGCCGCAACAAACCCTTGTTTAGGATAATCCGCCACGGCTGCACCCTCATCCCGCTTCGACATTTTCGAGCCATCTGGATTCAGGATCAACGGAATATGCGCATAGCACGGTGGCTCACTATCAAAGGCCTCGATGAGCTGCAAATGCTTGGGTGTATTCATCAAATGATCTTCGCCCCTTATCACGTGCGTTATTTTCATTTCAAGATCATCGACGACGTTCACAAAATGAAAAACATAAGAACCATCTGACCGCTTTACTACCATATCTGGGGTATTGGATTCATTACGGTAATCTATAGTCACCTCACCACATACTTCATCATGCATTGTGATAATTTTACGTTCAAAACGGAAACGCCAAGCACCACCATCTTCATAGACACGATCGGCAGCCACGAGTTTGGAAAACCATGCATCGTAGATGGCTGTGCGCTCACTTTGATAATACGGGCCATGACTACCGGGCTTTTGAGGCCCCTCATCCCAATCAAGGCCCAGCCAGTTCATCCCATCAAAGATGGCTTGTCGGGACTCATCGGTATTCCGCGCCTCATCAGTATCTTCCACTCGTAAAATGAAAGTTCCGCCATGTTTGCGGGCATAAAGCCAATTAAAAAGTGCCGTGCGAGCCCCACCGACGTGAAGATAGCCAGTAGGTGAAGGCGCGAAGCGGGTGCGGACTGTCATGAAAACGGTGTAAGCCACACAGCCCGCTACGTCCAGAGTCATTCCATCCGATTTAACTGACTGGAGGCTGGGCTACACACTCGCTGTCCGAGATTGCGATTGGCGCGCCCAGTGTGATGCATACCAAATTTGAGCTGCGCTATCTTTTAACGTCTTAACGTGTTTCTTTTCCAGCAAGACGGGCGAATTTGCGCGGACTACCATTGCGCGGAATCGTTACAGTAATAGCATCCGGAGCCGCAAGATTCTCAGCGACAGCTACTGCTCCAGCGCTACTTGACCCGACGGCTAGCGGCGGGATGGAGGTCCAATCAATCAGATTTGTGCTAATTTCAACTTCGAGCGTTGTGAATGTTTCCGAAGCATCACTGCGGAGGAAGCTAAATACAATATTTGTATTATTAACTTGCTGTGTGGGAAGTATCGATTGCGATGAAAGTGTTGGATTCCCACCAAGCACAAATTCCAGCAGATTCTTAATCCCATCATGGTCAGGATCGGCAGTTGATAGCTTTTGAGCAGCAGTAAGAGGGGTAGGAGTGTTATAAGCAGGTGAATCAATCCAAGTAGTGTAGGAGTTCCCCGCAGAGGCGTTTTGCAATTGGAGTCCCGCAAATGCTCCACTGTAGTTGATTGTGATTTTACCGCTGCCGTCGGCAACAACTCCTGAAAAAACTACATAATCGACACCAGCAGTGAGATTGTGCAGTGCGTTGGGAGAGGTAGTGGTCAGTTCATTGCCGCCAACAGTAAATACTGACCCACTGGCTTCTAGGGCAGTGCCATACAGATAGAGATTAAAGACCGCTCCGGGAGGCAAATTATTGATAGTGAGAAACCCATTACCAGCACCTCCATCTAGAAAGTCGCTAAGTAGTGAGCCGAAGCCAGATGCCCACTTCGGATCAGGTGCGCCGAATGCGCTTTGATTGAAATGGAAATAGAAGCCATCCGGAGGACCAATTGTGAGTGTGACCGGAGTGATTAGATCCGAACTAGTGAAGAGAGCAGGAGTGGTAAAACTCGGATATGTATCGTTTTCTCCTCCGTTATATCCGTTGCCTGTGAGTGCAATCCCATTCCAAGCATCATTTCCATTATCCGCAACTGCACCTTGTCCGATAAAAACACTACCATCCCCATTGGGTCCTACAATACCGAATGTTTTCCCTTGGAAATCGGCATTGATCACTTGTTGTGTGGACGGTTGAACTACGGTCATTGTATTTTCAATCTGCAGCCCTGCAAATGCTCGTGTATAATTGATCGTGATTGTACCACTACTGTTTGCTGCCACTCCCGAAAATACTACATAATCCACGTCTTGCGTCAGACTATGTGGCCCATTTGGAGATAGGGTATTACGTGTAAGGTTCCCGATTCTAAAGGAAGAACCACCGCTGCCGGAAGCAGTTCCGTATAAATAGAAGTTATACACTCCACTGGGTGTCAAATTGTTGATCGTGACACTACTTCCACCGCCGCCGCCATCCAAATAGTCACCCAAGAGTGAACCAAATCCCGTGGCCCAATTTGCGTCAGGTGGACCAAAGGCACTCTGGTTGTAATGATAGTAAGTCCCGTTCACCTGGCCAATTGTTAGAGTCACAGTGGTAGTTGTGTTTTGACTATCCACTAAAGTCGGGGTTGTAAAGCTTGGGTAGAAATCAGCACCGTTTCCATCGAGTGAAATGCCATTCCATAAATCGTTTCCGGTATCGGCCAATGCACCTTGGCCGCTGAAAGAAGAACCGTCACCAGAGGGACCAACGATTCCAAAAAGCTTTCCTTGGAAGTCTGCATTGATTATTTCTGCGGATAAAAAAGGATGGCTGATGGCGAGGATTATTAGAAAAGTAGTGGGTAGTGAAATTTTCATGAGATTAGGTGGATTTTATGATTGGGGTTTGGTTGCAGAGAGCGGAAAGTAAGAGTGGTAGTTGTAAGTCAAAAGTGAGATGTAGCGCATTGCTGAGGTTATGAGCCAATGGAGGAAGAAGGAAACGGTTGGGAATCGGCAAATTCTTGAGCGATGGAAGAACTAAGAGTTTTACCGCCTCCCGTCCCTTTGCATGATGGGTCCTATCAAGGCGTGATGAGCAATTTGGGAAACGCTTTTCACTCCACGCGGACATTATCGAATTCGAGAAACGCACCTGTGGAATTCCACATGCGGTAGAGTCGCAAAAAGTCCAACGAGCTGAGTGAAACACTGCCGAATAAGGAGATCGGGATGGAAACATCTGTCCATGTGTTAGTGGTTGGTACTTGGCCATTCAAGGTCACGCTCACGTAAGTCCCGTTTTTGCTGCGTAATGCTACTTCAAATCCGCCTGAATTTGCGCGGGCTTTGAATTTTAGGTTTTTCCCACTCCAACTCGTGACGTTTGCACCCGCCGCAGGATATTGCCATGTATATCCTGCGTAGTTATCATTAGAGACGATACGCTTATACTGAGAGCCCTCGGGCGCACCCGTCATCGGAGTGGTGACATTAAACGCGTAGTTGTTGATGGCTCCACCTGCTGCCGTAAAGGAATCGGTGAAGGTTTCACTGTAAAGTCCGTATGCTGCGGGGGTTGCACTTTTTTTCCAACCTCGCACATAATCAATAATAAATTCGGCAGGAAGTTGTGTAGTTTCATCAAGAGCTGGTCCCCAGCCGCCGTCGCCGTTGAGTTGGAGGATGAGAAATTGCAATCTGTTCCCGTATTGTGTGACATGCTCGGTAGTAGAACCTGTCTTGATTCCATCAATGTAAAATTCGATTCGGTCTGCTTGCCAATCTGCAGCGAAAACGTGAAAATCGCCAAACCAGCCACTTCCCCACGTGTCCATTGCCCAGGGCGAACCGCTGGCATCACCCCAAACTTTGTATTGGGTTTGTCCCTTCACACCCGAGGCCGAATTATTAAAATGCCAAGTCTGATATGCACCACAACGCCATTCGTGATCCCATAACTCGAACATATCAATTTCCGGTGGCCAATCCCAGCCATGACCGTTGCTGCGAGTCCAAAATGCGGACCAAAGGCCTTTCCCTAGCGGGGCCTTTACCCTAGCTTCTAGGTAATGGCCGGGGCCAAAGGTGAACTTATCCTGAGTAGTAACAATCCCAGTGGTGTATTTAAAACCCTCCATACTTTCACGTTTGGTAACGATCTTGAGCGTGCCGTTAGAGACGACTAAGTTATTTGGGCTGTAATACGTGATGCCCCCATCGGCAACCGACTTCCACCAATTTTGACCCATCCAATTTGTGTTCCACTTTGATGTGTCGAGTGAGCTTCCATTGAAATCATCATTAAACACCTGTGTCCAACCTGACGGACCACCTGGCGTTCCAGGATTGTTATTATTAGGCGCTTGAGCGAGTGCGAGAGGAATAGTTCCAACAATGGTGGAAAATATGGCTACGGCGGAAGTATGCAATGAGTTATTCATTTGACAAGGGTTTGGAGTTTTTTAATTATTCTGAGGGCATATTAGCTCCAGAGCGTGATTAGAATCCCATTTAATCTTCTTAGTGTCTACCCCTCGAAAGAGGGGTAGGTGTAGAAACCGGATACAATAAATAACTTACAATTCCTTTTATATCGGAATTTCCCATGTCTATTTCTGTTTTATAATCGCAAGACTTATCGACGGGAGCATTACACTACCCTCCGCAGTCTTGGACGATACTCCATCCCGACAGATGGTAGTCACTTTGCCATGCACACCTGTTAGGGTTCTGCAACGGGTGCCTATATTTAAGATAACGAGTGCTTTAGCACCGTCTGGCTTTACTACGGCAAGAACACGTAGTCCAGTTCCGCTCGGATCTGGAACTTGGGCAGGGACCATTGATCCGGGTAGAATTTCGTTTATCAGGTGAAAGCCATCTGCGGCAAGGCGGCGCTGATGATCGCTGTTTGTTTTACCGTAGGCACCATCACATTCGTTCCAAGCAGCCGTGGAATCGACGCCGGCTCCAATCGCCGACAAACAAAATGCCGCATCCCAGACAGCACTACGCCAATCTTTCATTCGAGGGTCTTCTTGCTGCCAATCCCAGTTGATATTGTATTCATTCATCATGAGCTCAATTTTCCGGTTGGGTGAGACCTCATCCAGCATCACTCGCACAGCGGAAATGGGCCAAGCAGGAGCAGTAGAACGAGCAAAAACATCAGTATCTGGCATTTCTCTACTGCCCGTCAAGTAGAGATGCATACTGTAGAAATCCAGCATCGAAGAAGTTGCCGCGATGAAGCGTTTATGAAAGTCCACATTGTAGGAGTTTGTGGTAGCTGGCCCACCTGTTTTCACTCTAGGATCAGCTAGTTTCATGGCCACCGAAGTTTTAAGGTAAATATCTGTTAACTCATTGAGAAGATCGGGTTTCTTCGCTTCGTAAAACGACTTATGGTAGCGGTCATCCTTTTCATTTGTAATCTCCCACCAGAGGACAGGTTCGCCGACTGTCGGCGCATTGACGATACTAACGAGGTCTGCACAGAATTTTGCGAAGTCGTCATGGCGGCTTATATCAAGTCTGCCATCATTATTTTGGTCCATCCATGCGGGCCAAGTATTGATGCAAATGATAAGACGCGTGGGTAATGTGCGCAGTGGAAGAAGTGCTGCGAGCACGCGTTCTTTATCCCAGCATTGATTCTCATGGTCCACCCATGCTGAGGGATACTTTTGTGCACTCTCCATCATGCCCCCGTTGTGAATTCGGAGGATACCTGGATTCATATACAAGAGGTTACTAATGTATTGTGGGTTCGCAGATATCTTTGGGTCTAGCCCGCTGAAGCAATTGAGGCCGAAGTGATCGCGAGTGATTATTCGCCCTAGATTCGTCCATTCCACAGACAATGGAACTGCGGGAAGTGGCGGCAAAAAAGCCTCAAGATCGGGATTTATCTCATCCGTGATCACTACGGAATCTATTGCACAGGATGGACCTGCATCGCCTCTAATTACGAGAAGGGTTTCTCCGAGACTGGCACGCGGAAAAGGTCCCATTTTACTCCAAGAAAATTCGCCCGGGGTAGTCCAATCCCATGTTAGATCAGATTGTTGGTCCTGAGTGATCGCTTTAAGCTGCACTGGGGCACCCATTCTACGAACAAAAATCCAGACATTTTCTGGGAGATTATCAGGAACGCTAGCCCGAAAGATGGGCTCATACGGGCGTTGTGGTGCAATCACGTAGGCACCATTTGAACAGTTGAGGTCTTTAACAACTTGGCCCAAGGGATTCGTTTCAGCCTCAATGCTGAGCGGCGCGGCTTTCAACGATCCCGAGACAAGTAGAGCGATCAAAAGTAAATGGTGGGAAAACTGCATCGCTGAGTATCTGACGTGTATGGAATAAGCGCATCCCCTCGAATGAGGGGTATCTTACTACAGATCTAAGATGCCGGACTCAAGGGCGCGGGTGACGGCTTCTGAGCGATTCGATACGTTTAACTTCGCGAAAATCAACTTCAGATGTCCTTTGACGGTGTACTCGCTGATTCCGAGAATAATGCTGATATCTTGGTTACTCAGACCGCGACGAAGGTTGTCCAGTACATCAAGCTCACGTGGTGTGAGTTGAGGTATATCTCCACATGTAGAAATCTGCTGTGATTCAAAGTATGTGCCACCCGCTAATACAGCCCGGAGTGCTTGGATCAAAATGCTACTGCGAACATTTTTTGATAGATGCCCAGCGGCCCCAAGGCTACGCGCAAGCTCTACCTCGCGGGGCGAAGCAGATGCTGTCATCATCATGACTCGGGCATGTGGCACCGCCTTTAAGATCTCCACTAGAAGATCAAATCCATCACATTCTGGCATCCGCCGATCTAGGAGAATGATATCCGGAAGAGAGTTATAAATCGCTGCTAGCGCTTCTTTACCATTGCAGGCATGGGTGATGCGTTTAAATTCTGGCTCAAGTTGAAGAATTGCTTCTACGCCGTCTCGCACCAGTGTGTGGTCGTCGATCAAAAGGATATGGATTTCTCGTTTCATGGTATGTATCTAGAAAATATTGGGCATTCGCCTTGTCAGCTACTAGGTGTCCATGGGTAGCGAGCGTGGATCTCCATGCCGCCGCTTGCTAGGCGGGTAATGCGCAAGGAGCCAGAAAGCCAGAGCATGCGCTTTTTCATCCCATCGATACCAAAATGCCCGGTGCGTGGGCCCGGAACGAGATGCGGATCACAACCCGTGCCGTTGTCTGTGATGCGAATTTCTAAAGCTTCTTCGCCATAGTTCACGTTTGTGACGATACGCGTCGCCTTACCATGGCGGAAAGCATTTCCTGCGGCTTCTTGGAATAAGAGAACGAAGCTCCCCGCAACATCCCGCGCGAGTGGACGTGCTGGGCCTTCTGATTCGACTATCACAGAGCCCGGTGGCCATTGCTCGGCATTTGCGACTACATGCCGGAAGAGATTTACAAGTTCTGGTGGACCTTCGGCGACGGTATGCAGGCCCCATAAGCACTCCTCAAGTTCTGTCTGAGTGCGAGATAGAGTATTACTAACAGCTTGTAGATGGATAGCGGCCGCAGCGGGCGTTTCATAAAGATGGCCGGCCGCAGCATCCACTCGGAATGAAGCAGCTACGAGATGTTGCTTGATGCCATCATGGAGATCAACAGCCAAGCGCAGGCGCTCACGCTGCGCAGCATTGTATTCTAACTCAACATCGCGGTGGCTACGCATGACTTGTTCAAAACGCTCAGTCCGCCTACGCAACGATCTACGTAAAAGACCGATCCATGTGACAGTTAACAAGATTACCAATCCTGAGCCAAAAAGGGCGAGTTTGAGCCGAAATGCCGTCCACCATGATGGCATGCTTATCACACGGACATCCAGTGGCGAGCGTAGCCAAAGATGAAAGCTGCTAATAGATATATGATTGTCGCTTGATTCAGCGGCTTTGAAATCCAATTCACAAACACCCGTTAACTCCAGCTCGGATTCTTCCTGCCAGTGTGAGGTTTCCGATGAGTATTGCAAAGGGCTTAGCTGGGGAGCATAGGCTTGAAATGTATGGCCCTCCGCTTCCATCAATAAAACAGTGGGGTAATTCATAACGTTCCGCTCGATTTTAATTAACTTACCTTTCAGGTGCACAAGCCGCCCGCTGTAGTCTTCCTTGGCCACCGCTGGTTGAATGATTTGGTGAAAGCTAGGATTCATGATTCGCCCCGCAGTAACTTCTGCGGGCACGGGTAAATTTCCTAGCCCAAGGCTGCGGAACACTGCATTCTCGAGCGACGCTAAGGTATGGCTCGTTGCCACAAACCCGGACACCTCCAATAGATCTCCCAGTTTTACACTAAGATTCGGTGATTGGACCCGGAGCCCACGTGTGCCGTCTTGCAGAAAGAAAAAATCACCAAGTTTTGCAAATGTCACCACACCACGAGTGACCTTACGGTGATAGGGAGCAGTGTTTGGGGAAAACGGCAACAATTGATCCAGAGAGACTCGAGGCGCGAGAAATGGATCTGCTAGACCTTGCTTGAGCACATCTATATCCGCGGCGCAGTTACAGTTTATCTTCATCCCTGCTACTTCAGACCGCAGGTTGAACATGGGCAAAAGCACCCCGCGAATACGAATTCTGGAATCTAACAGATTCATGGTGTCTAATTCACTTCCCCGCTCAAAGATCACCTGGCACGAGTTACCATCCACCACCAGTGTTAGGGCTGCGATTTCGCTTTCGTTCATTCGAGTAACGGATTGCACCACGCCCTCTACCATGATTCTTTGGGCATCATTGTTCCCAGATAGCAGCAGCTCAGGCGCGACGAGTTGTGCGTTAGGCAATTGCTTAGTACCCACTCTGCGGATGCGATGCGGCAAAATCATAGGTGCATAGCCGCCGGGGTCACTCACTCCTTCGACTTCTACCAACGCCCCAACTTCAGTTTCTGAGCGGGGAACATCGCCCGCTTTCCATACACCGCGCTCGATGGCCATAAATAAATCCACATAAATGCCCCACTCACCGTCATGTATTACGAATGAGCCATTCGGATTGATACTTTGCCAAATCACTACACCGCGAAGCTTCACCGGGAGTGCCTTTTCTGCCTGTTCGCGGAACAACGTGCGGACTTCTTCCGCCCGTGTGAGCACCTCTTTCCCATCAACATAATCACCTTGCGCTGCGGCTAAGAAAAGCAAGCAAGTCAGCAGCTTTGACCAGATCTTGGGAAATACCTTCATGAAGTCCCCCACTTAATAAGAACAAGCTATTTTAGGCAACTCCAGACCACTCAATACTCAATAGCAAAATTTTTCTGCAGGATCGTTCCACGCTTCATCGCACGCACCGCACCATCTACAAATAAGCAGTTCGCATGATCCTTGGAACGGTAGCGGATTGATGCCAAGCCCGTATCTGTATTATTACCTGTGCCGATTGCTCCCTCCGCCCGGGCAGAATTTTGCCCCCAGTCTAACCCTGGGATGCCGTAAAGAACCATGTCTGCGGCCTCACCCCAATCTCCTTCCGATCCTTTTTGTGTGGCATCTGTCACGATGATTACCTGCTCAGGCCGTTTGATCTGTGTAGCGAGTGGAGGAACCCTTGCGCCATTCGGCCCATCCACCAAGATGAAGGGATTTCCACCATAAGTCGGGTAGCCGCCTTTCCTCTTGATGCTGCGCAGCGGAGATTGCATCGCTTCACCCGCTTTCTCGCCCCATGAGGTGGACCTTCCCTGTGTGGCAGCCACATCATCCCACCAAGTTTTCGCATAATAATTTGCGATGCCATATGGGTAAGTCCCGTTGTTTTCGGAAACTACAATTTGCAACCCTACTCCGATGGAACGCAAATTAGATATACTAACACTATTTTTACTATTCTGAAGCAACCGCGATGTGACTTGGATAGTTATCACTGCTAAAAGAATGATAATGGCAATCACCACCATAGTTTCAATCAGCGTGAAGCCGTTAGATTTTACAGGTTTGTTCAATTTCATAGCGGGAGTGAGGAGTTGGGCGCGACCATCTCGCGCGGAAGTCAGGGCTAACTTCAAAAGATAAAGTGCCTAGAGATGATCACAACCCCTCGAAAGAGGGGCGCAAACCGACATCGAAACCGCCTCGTGCTTAAATAGACTCGTTTTAACTATTGAGTGCATACGTTTGGAAAAATGTCCATCAGCGCTTCTTCAAGCAACCGAGGCGATCAATCGAATCCCTAATATCAGGCGATTCCCTTGCGCAAACCGCTGGGAATAGGCGCCTGACCCTTGGTTATATGCAGCTACCGCTTAACAGAGAAGCTGTCAGAAATTGCCCATTGCCCTGTATTCTAAGCTCCCCTTGGTATTATTTTATCGCCTTGTCCTGGTGGCGTGATGTAGGCATGGCGAACGAAAATTATGCGTCCATTTGTCAGTTGCATCGTGGTAGCCACAATACTTTGCCAATGCAAAAAAGATGAGAGCGATGCCTCGACGTCTCCATCGCACGAATTTAAATCGGCATGGGAGAGCGAGGAACATTGGATGACGAGCTTCATCGCACGAGATCTCGCCTCAATGGCAGGAAAGGACGCGGATCAAGTGATTGTAAAATCTTCCAAGATCCCACATGCATATTCGAACAATGGTGTCTCGCTCAAGGGCGCTCCGTCGTGCTGGGATACGGCTACCTACAAGCCGCTGTTAGATGATTGGGCAATTACTGCATCTCCGTCCTACCCCAGCGGGCCGGATCTTTTGCCGGCATTGCTGACACCGACTGTCGCGGAGATTCAGAAGGCAAACGAGATGGTTTCTTCCGAACTTGCGGCCGATTTGAAGAATCCGGCGGCCCATGAGCGTGCCGCTTTCTTACTGGGGGTATTTGGCTTGCGCGAGAATGCATGGCATTTTGCGGACATCCGGCCGCTCATCTGTCAAATGACGGCCCACCTCGCATTCGCCGGCCAGTTGCGTGGCAGCCAGCTCCCATCGCCCGAAGGTGCATGGGCCAAGGTATTGCACTCCGTTCACATGGGGCGCCCGAAGGAGGCACTTGCCGACATGGAAAACATCTCAAGCGATGGACCCGGCGAACAGTGGAAACGCGTCGTTGACTTGATCGTGACCGGCGATTGGCGGCTTGCAGAAAACATCGCCGATCCATCATTGATGGAGACCATCGCCCACGTCCGCGCGGCGAAGACTCATTTGGGAAATCCCGCAATGTTGGAGATCGTCAAACGTTCGGCTGCGCTTCAGGACCTGCCGGAGTGGACTCGCACGGTGATTCACGGAAGAAATAGCGTGGAAGAGGGACACATGGTCCGCGAAGCAGGCATGGGATTGGAGATTCAAGAGCTATCACAAATTTTCCCTGTGGGTGAAAATGCCAAGCCATCATCCATCGGGAAATCCATCTCGCTGCCATTTGACGATTCACTGCTAGTGAACGGGAAACCGGAGGTGATTTCCCGTGCGAAATGGGCCGCGTATTTTCGGCGGCATTTCATCGCCACAGCTAGCGCGGTGCAGCATTTCAACGTTGTATCGTGGGCATCTCCCGAGGCCGCCAACGAGTGGGAAAAAGGATTGCTGCCATTCGTGAAACCGATGCCGGAAGCATCGATAGCGCTGCCGTTTCTTTCGGCGGATACAGATGGACTGCAAAAGAAAGTGGATGCCGCTTGCGATTGGATCCGGGCACATCCGGAACGCGTCAACGTCGGCGCATGGTTCGACCTCCAGTTTCCAGTAGATCTGGGAGAAAAATTCACCATCCCCGATCAACGCCCGTGGTTTCGCCAAACCTCACCGCCTAGCACTGCTCACGATCCCGAAGTGCGGACAAGATACACCGGCATGCACACAGATTGGTTGGCTGGGATCAAGGCCCTGCATGCGATTGATCCATGGGATAGGCTGCTGTGCACTGAACTCGGTGAAAACACGGGTAACACACCAGAAGCCACCCGCACCGCGTGGGGACCAGTGTTCGACTACAGCGTAGTCCCGATCCGATGGATTCTGAAGAGCTCCTCCCTTCCCCTCGCGGAGCGCATCGTTTACCTAAAGAATTTCGCAGCGATCGACTCAGAGGAATTCCTCGATCTCGGAGAAGCTCTGGTCCTTGCCCGTCGGCCCGAAGAAGCCATCAAGGCCTACGAGAAGGGTTTTGAAAAAGCCGCTGATCGTGTCGCAGTGGCGAATAAAACCCAATGGATGATCCACTACTACGTCCAGAAAGGCGACTTGGCAGCAGCCCGCAAAATTGTTGACCATAATACCGAGATATTCTCTGCATCAGGCCTATTCAGTGGAGTCACATTCGGCATCGTCACCGAAGATTTATTACTCGCAAAGAAATTCGCCGATGACATTGAGGAACGCTATGGCGATCCAGGTGCGCGGCTGACGGTGGCATTGGCAACAGGCGACAAGGAAACGGAAATGCTAGTTTTTCCAGACGGGCGTGAAACCACTACTCTTGCTGAGTTGGAATCCTCCAACGCAAGGTCCGGCCAACGCATTAAAGACTCCTCCACGGTCACCATTGCCAACGGCGTGCGCCCAGGCGATATCATTCTAGCAATAGAGGGAACGCGGGTAAAAACTTACTCCCAATATATTTCGATCATCGGATCCGGACTCGATCCAGAAGTCAGCTTGATCATCCGCCGCGGCAAAAAATTTCTCGAAATTCCCGCAATTCTCCCTGGTCGTCGGCTAGAGTGCGATCTCGATACAGTCCCCTGATCGGCAGGTTCTATCTTTCTAGGTTGTTGTTCAATGTCATCGCTTAAGGTTCAGAAATAAGACATTTTTTCCGGTGATCCTCCGCTCACGCAGCCTCGCCGGGCATTGTGCGACCATCGTTGGAGGAGAAAGCATGACCTGCTGCGAATTGACCTCCTCGTTAGGCTCGCGCAAGAAAGTTTACAACCGAAGTCCAATGCTAAATTTCAGCAACCTTTTAGCCAAGAAACTTTTCATGATAAGACAAATAAAATATAGGATCCGTTCTTTTTGACATACCAAGCCAGAAGGGAATTTATTTGGTTTAAATCGTCACTGTTCCAATATAACTTTTATTTTACTATATCTTTTTCTTGATTAGCGCGTAGCATTGCACAGGAAGAAACGTTTCGAGAAAATATGATTTCTCATCTAATTAAATTGTGATATTATAAGTCATGATCTACCTCATTAAAACTGCGGTCGCTTTATTTATAGTTGGATGGTCGTTTTTCGGCTTCTGGCTTCTGGTCCGGTATGACATTTTGTTCGGCCCTCACCGGGACGACCCGTCTGAAACTGGCGGTGCACGATCTTTCGGTGTCACCCACGTCGCGTCGGTCTGGTTCGGCTTTTTCGCGCTCGCGGTCTATTTCCTTCTCCGCTAAACCCTCCCCTTCTAGACCTAGATCAGGGCCGGTACGCTGCGAAAACTACTTATTTTAAAATCGTGATTCTTTTTGTTCGCCCGTCCCTCAATTTTAGCTTCGCCAAGCCTCATGTCCACGGCGGCAACAGTGGTCTGGCTACCTACATCGCAGTGAGTTCGTCGCTAACTCAAAATTGTTGATTGTTCTCTTAATCATATTGAAGCTGAATCAAGCAAACAGCCAGTAGGAATAAAAATGATTGCGGGTGCATACTCACGCTGGACTACTGACATCTCAATCGTCTGAACAGGCAGAACCTTACTCTTTGTTCTAGCATCCTCGATCCAGAATTTAGCATCTGGGCCAGAAAAAGTTCCTCTAAGTATATAAGTTTTTGCCTGCACTGGCTATAAACTGAACTCGCACAATTTTATAGCGTGAAACTGTATTCTCGCGAGCAGATACGACGAGTTCCATATCTTGTTTTCCCGGAGCAACGACAATGTGTTTTGTCTCCGTAGTCCACGTCCAATTATATGAAACTGGTTTGCTATTAATCGTCAAAACTGTGATTTTTTCTTCATCACTGAAAATAGTCGGATCCAGCACAAGACCTTTGTAATGATTCTTAATGATTGCGAGCGAAGCAATATCTCCTTCAGGATTTTGATAGTTTGTTACACAGGAAACAGACAAAAATGACAACGAGATCAAGGCGAGGAAACTTATCATAGTATTTTTTATTACGATCCTGTTAAGCGGACACAATGCCATCGCGCGAACTTCTGATCAAAAAGAAATCGAACAAGTGAAAAACAAGAAAGCATGCCTTCAAATTCGAGATATAGCCTCCGAGGGATTGGCAGATTTCGATCCACTCGACGATGACGGATTGGGCGTTGGCGACTGCTTGTTCGTAGGTGACTCCGTTGGCCATGCAGCCGGAGAGTTCCGGGATTTCGACGAGGGAGACCTGATCTTTCTTTCTCCGGTAGATGATGGGAATAAAGCGCGTGGGAAAAGC
>JAYULG010000348.1:0-8702 GCA_043763755.1 Akkermansiaceae bacterium
TTACCAAATGGGATCACCTTGGGCGAGGTGTTGCCATCACCACTCATCCGTTCCCACGGGCAATTTCGTTTTCAAATCACACTGCGCTCAGTGCGGGCGCGGACCTTGACGCAGCATGTGCAGCAGATTTTAGCAAAGACGAGCCTACCGGAGGATGTGACGGTGGTGTTCGATATGGATGCGCAGAATTTTTCCTAACTGGCATTTAGGCATAATTGCGGATTGAGATCTTCACCTCCTCATAAACGAGCGGCTCCTTGTGTAAAATCGGCGCAGCGTCTGGGCCTTTGTATTCCCATGCGGAAACGTGCGAGAAGTTCGCATCATCTCGTTTTGCTTCACCGGCTTGGGTGGTGCCCGCGATGACTTCTGGGCTGTGATCGAAAAATTGGTGCTCCGTCCGGAAATGGCCACCACATGATTCCTCGCGAGCGAGCGCATCGTAGCACATTACTTCGCCAAACTCGATGAAGTCGGCGACGCGGCCTGCTTTTTCCAGTTCTTGGTTCACGTTCGTCCCAGAGCCTGGAATGCGGACGTTTTGCCAAAATTCCTCGCGGATTTGTGGGATTTTCTCGAGTGCTTGCGTGAGACCCTCTTTGGAGCGAGCCATGCCACATTGATCCCAAATGGTGAGTCCTAGCTCGCGATGGAAAGAATCCACCGTGCGCTTGCCTTGAATGGAGAGCAACTTATTCACGCGCTCTTTCGCCTCTGTTTCGGTCTGCTTGAACTCTGGCATGGAAGTGCTGACGGTTCCGGGTTTCTGCGCGACAAGGTAGTTTGCGATGGTGGTAGGGATGACAAAATAGCCATCGGCCAAGCCTTGCATCAGGGCAGACGCGCCGAGGCGATTCGCGCCGTGGTCAGAGAAATTTGCTTCGCCCAAAACGTGGAGGCCTGGGACGTTTGACATCAAATTATAGTCCACCCAGAGACCGCCCATAGTATAGTGCACGGCAGGATAAATCATCATCGGGCCTTTGTAGGGATCCTCGCCGGCGATTTTGTCATACATTTGGAAAAGGTTTCCGTACCGCGAGCGGATGGTGGCCTCTCCTAGGCGCTGGGTGGCGTCCCGGAAATCGAGATAAACACCGAGGCCAGTGGAGGCGACGCCACGGCCTTCATCGCAGACTTCCTTGGCGGCACGGGATGAGATATCGCGCGGGGCGAGGTTTCCGAACGATGGATACTTGCGCTCGAGGAAGTAGTCGCGGTCGTCTTCGGGGACATCCGAGGCGGAAATTTTTTTCTCACGGAGCTTGGCTGCGGTATCGGCAGACTTTGGTGCCCAGATGCGCCCGTCGTTGCGGAGCGACTCGGACATCAGCGTGAGCTTGGACTGATAATCACCACTCACCGGGATGCAGGTTGGGTGGATCTGGGTGTAACAAGGGTTTGCAAAGAGAGCACCACGGCGGGCAGCACGCCACGCGGCGGTGACATTGCAGCCCATTGCATTCGTGGAAAGGAAAAACACATTGCCATAGCCACCGGTAGCGAGAACGACCGCATCTGCCGCGTGTGAAGAAATTTCCCCGGTGACAAGATCCCTGACGACGATGCCCTTCGCGTGGCCATTTACCAATACGAGATCCATCATCTCGGTGCGGGTATGCATTTTCACGCCACCGCGATTGATTTCTTTTTCGAGCGCTTGGTAGCAACCGATGAGGAGTTGTTGCCCCGTTTGGCCACGGGCGTAAAATGTGCGGGATACTTGCGAGCCGCCAAATGAGCGATTGTCTAACAAACCGCCATACTCCCGGGCGAATGGCACTCCTTGGGCCACGCATTGATCGATGATGGAATTCGATACTTCAGCGAGGCGGTGGACGTTGCCCTCGCGCGAGCGGAAGTCGCCACCTTTGATCGTGTCGTAGAAAAGGCGATGCACGGAATCGCCATCATTCTGATAGTTTTTCGCAGCATTTATACCGCCTTGCGCAGCGATCGAGTGCGCACGCCGCGGGCTATCCTGATAACAAAAGCATTTCACCTGATAACCCAGCTCAGAGAGCGATGCCGCAGCCGCCCCGCCCGCGAGCCCAGAGCCTACAACGATGATGGAAAACTTCCGCTTATTCGCTGGATTGATCAGTTTAGAATCCACTTTGTGCTTGGACCACTTTTGATTGAGCGGGCCAGACGGGACTTTGCTATCGAGGACGATGGACATGAGAGCTTGAGGTGAGAGAAAATCAGAATTTCACGATTCCTAGGAAAATAGAGAGTGGGATGGAGATAAACCCAGCCCAGATGGCGAAACTGTAGCCGACGGACATCTGGTGGATGATGCCTTCAGTTTTCTTCGAGCGCAGCCCGAGTGTTTGGAAGATGGAACCTACGCCATGCACGAGATGAGAGCAGAGAAGGGACATCGCTATGATGTAAAATAATACAACCCAGAAATTTTGAAATCCAACGATGACCATGCCATAAGGATCCTTCGCTCCGAGCTGCGACAACCCAGAATCAACGCGTACGGTAAAATGTAAGATATGGAAAACAACGAAAGCCAAAATCGTAAGTCCCGATAAGATCATGATCCGCGAGGATTTAGACGCTTGGATGGTATTTTTGAACTCATAGTCCTTCCGCGCCGTGCGGTTCTGGCGAGTGAGGGCGATGGTTGCTGCGACGTGGGCGATGAGCGTGGCCAAGAGAACGACGCGGGCGATCCACACGCCTGCACCATGGAGCGCCCCGTGGAGAAATTCCGCATATTCGTTGAATGCAACGCGCCCCACATAGATGAGTAAATTCCCTGTCAAATGGCCCGCTAAAAATAACACGAGGACGATTCCGCTGATGGCGACGATGTATTTTTTCCCAATCGAGGAGGACCAAAGAGCGAAAAAACTACGGCTGATGGCATTCATGGCATTAAAAAATGGGGAGACGGCCCCCCGGCGCAGAGATAGACAGGCAGTTGCGGGTTTTCAAGAGGAGAACGACTTAAACCGCGAATGAGCGGCGAGAATGGGTCTAGCCCTGAAAGCTTTATGGATTTTAATGTGTCTCCTGCCGGAGCCTAGCAAGGTCGGCAAGATCTTGAAGCCGCCCCGTTGCTTGTTTGTTCTGCATGAGCTCTCGTTTTCCGATGACTTGAATCTCGATGCCGTCCAGATTCACTTGGACTCGGTATTCCCAAGCTTCCTGCCATGTGATTCCGCTAATGCCAGTAAGAATATCGATGCGATTTTGGGGGCGCCCGAGTGGGATCACTTGGTCTCGGTGAAGAAAATCATCTCGCATGATTCCCGCTTCCCCGAAACCGAAGTCCACTAACACATGGTGCAGCTTATCGGCGTTTTCAGGAGACACGAGCACCATGAGATTGATGTCTTCTGTGAAACGCGGAACGCCGTGGAAAGCTAGCGCATAGCCGCCAACCAACAAGAACTCAACTTTCCGCAAGAGGCACAATTCGATAAATTCGTGAACGTCGTGGTGAAGCTTCATCGGCTTGAGGGTAAAATGAGGCACCGCGTTTTAAAATTTCCTCAAAAATCTCAAGTGCCGCTTGAGGACTCTCAATGAGCGGTGGAATTCCTTCAGTTTCCAGAGGTCTTTTGAGGGCAACGCATTCCACGCCCCCACGGTAGGTAGAAAATTTCCGGGTGTCGAGATGTCGTTTGCTAGGGCTGACGCAGGCCGTGAATGACACGCTGTAATTCAGCATTTCCGTGAGTGGAAACCCCAGCTACCATTTCCGAAATGGCACATCGCTTTCTCATCGCCCCGGATAAGTTTAAAGGCTCACTTACTGCGCAACAGGCTGCTGAAGCAATGGCCGCTGGAGTCCGTGAAATTTTTCCTGCGGCGGAGATCGATCTCTGCCCGATCGCAGATGGCGGTGAGGGAACCATGGAGATGCTTGCCACAATCCTCGGCGGACGTTGGATTGAGTGTCCCGCAGTGGATGCCAACGGACGCGAGATCGAGAGCCGCTATTTACTCGCAGAGACATCGCAAGGACTCACTGCAATTTTAGAAGTGGCAGAAACCGCAGGCCTTTGGCAAATCATTGCGACCGAGCGAAATCTGCTCACCGCATCCACTCGCGGGGTGGGCATGCAAATGGCTCATGCCATCCAAGTCCACAAGGTGGCCCGCATCATCCTCGGCCTCGGTGGCAGCGCTACCAATGACGCTGGCTGCGGCATGGCGGCAGCACTCGGAGTGAGATTCCTAACGGAAAGTGGTGCGCTGGTAGATCCACATCCCGCACAGTTTACTTCAATCACTGCGGTGGATTTTTCCTCCCGCATATCCTTTCCCGAGATCATTGCCGCGTGCGATGTAGAAATTCCACTGCTCGGCAAGCAGGGTGCGACGGCCGTTTTTTCCGCACAAAAAGGCGCCACACCTGTCGATCAAAGTTCGTTGGAGGAAGCACTCTGCCATCTAGTAAAAATCTGCCGCGCGGAAAACACGGCAGGCGCTCCGGGTGCGGGAGCCGCGGGTGGCCTTGGCTTTGGGTTACTACATTTCGCAGGTGCAAAAATCGTCAGTGGGTTCGAGCTACTCGCAGATTTACTCAATCTAAAAACACGCATTGCTGCCGCCGATATTGTCCTCACAGGTGAAGGTTCGCTCGATCATCAGAGCCTCTCTGGAAAAGGCCCCGTCGCCCTTGCCGAAATGGCGCGCGACCTCGGCAAACCGACCATCGCCTATTGCGGTAAAGCCGATGACTCCGTGCGGACTAGTGAGATTTTTTCACAAATTCACGCCCTTACCGATGGCAGTTTAGCGCTCGGAGTTATGCTTTCTCAAGCCGCCACCTTGCTTAAGGAACGCGTAGCGGCCACTCAAGTGAGGAAACTTTCATTCATCACTGAGGCAGAGGCAATGAAGGAAAATTTCAAAGGCCGGACGAATTACTGGATGTGCAGACCCGAGATTACCCACGCAAAGGATTTACAAATCTGCCGGGCCGTCCTCCCAGCGGGCGAAGGCCATGCGTTCCACCATCATCCCGAGCTGGAGGAAGCAATCTATATCCTCGAGGGCGAGGTAGAACAATGGGTGGGCAGGGAAAAGCGAATTCTTAAAGCGGGTGAACTCGCTCACATCAGTGCTGGAGTCGTCCACGGGACATACAATGTTTCCCAACGAGATGCTGTGATTCTCGCCATCCTCTCGCCGGGCTCGCAGACCGGCCCTTTTATAGTGGATGTAAGCGATCGAGAACCATGGGCCTCGCTGCGCTAGCGGCGTTAAGAAAGATGCCAGTGAGGTTTTTACGTTATCCGTCGGTGTGACGATCAGGGTTGCAGCAAGCAAAAATATAAGAGACGTTCACGATATGCCAAACCCATGGACCGGAATCGGAAATCCCTACACTCGCAGCGAAGTCATCGAGCGCCTTCATGATACACTGTCTAAAGGCCAAGCGATCATTGCCGCCGGTGCTGGCTCGGGGATCAGCGCAAAATTCATCGAGAAAGGCGGTGCCGATCTTATTATAATCTATAACTCTGGGCGCTTCCGCATGATGGGCCATGGCTCTACGGCAGGCCTGATGGCCTATGGCGATGCGAATGCCATTGCAATGGAGATCGGAGAATTCGAGGTGCTTCCCGTAGTGCATGAAATCCCAGTCATCTGCGGCGTGCATGCCACAGATCCGCAGCGCCGGATGTGGCATTGGCTCGGTAAGGTGAAAGATATGGGTTTCTCTGGAGTTAATAATTTCCCCACCCATACCATTATCGACGGGCATTTCCGTGGCGTGTTAGAGGAAACCGGTATGAGCGTGACAAAGGAATTTGAAATGATCGCTTTAGCTCGGAAAATGGAAATGTTTTCAATCGTCTATGTCGGTAGTCCTGAGGAAGCGGTGGAAATGGCAAAATCTGGTGCAGATGCCATCATCGCCCACGTTGGCACCACCGTGGGCGGCTCCATCGGCGTGACCCATGCGGTGGCAGGCTGGGATGATACAATCAAACGCACACAAGCTATCATTGATGCTGCTAAAACAATTAGAAATGATATCTTTTATCTCTGCCATGGTGGCCCGATCAATACTCCAGAAGATGCGGATCGTGTGATCCAAGCCACCGACTGTGTGGGCTTCGTCGGCGCATCCAGCTTGGAGCGCATGGGCATCGAAGAATCACTTACTCGACTCACCCGTCAGTTTAAATCGATTTCAATCAAGCGCTAACCCCCGCTTCCATGGCCACCATTGCAGTTCTCGGCACGCTTGATACGAAGGGAGAGGAACATGCCTTCATCGCGAGTTATATCCGTGAGCACGGGCATGAAGCACTGTTGATTGACATCGGATGTGGCACGCCGCCCACAGTCACGCCAGACATCACACGCGAACAGATCGCTGCCATTGGCGGTTTCGATCTGCCCGCCCTCAATGATCGTGGAGAAGCCATCAATGCGATGAGCCAAGCAACTGCCATATTGTTAGCAAAACTCGCGGCGGATGGGGAAATACACGCGGTGATTTCCCTCGGCGGCGGCGGTGGCACTGCGATTGCCACAGCAGGAATGCGCGCTCTTCCCATAGGATTTCCTAAACTAATGGTCTCCACCCTCGCGGCAGGGAATACCGCACCCTATCTCGGCACTAAGGACATCATGATGATGCCCAGCATTACAGATATCGCGGGCATCAATCGGCTATCTCGCATGATCTTCACCCGCGCTGCCGCAGCCATCTGCGGCATGGTAGAGGCGCAAATAGATGAGGTAAAATCCCGCCCGCTCATCGTGGCAAGTATGTTTGGGAATACGACTGCCTGCGTCACCGAGGCGAAGCGCTTGTTAGAAATCGCAGGCTATGAAGTGCTAGTCTTCGCCGCCACTGGCACCGGTGGACGCACTATGGAAGCCCTTATCGAGAGTGGCATCGTCACTGCCGTGCTCGATCTCACAACTACTGAGTTAGCTGATGAACTCGTAGGCGGAGTCCTCACCGCCGGGCCGCAGCGAATGGATGCCGCCGCTACGGCACGCATCCCCGTCGTCCTCGCGCCGGGTTGCCTCGATATGGTGAATTTTGGCGAGCCTGCATCCGTGCCTAAAAAATTCGCTGGTCGTAAATTTTACCACCACAATCCTCAAATCACTTTGATGCGCACGACTGTAGATGAGTGCAATGAACTTGGGCGCATCATCGCCCAGAAAGCAAATTGTTATGTATCAGGGGCGGCCATCATGATTCCAAAAAAGGCTATCAGCGCCATCAGTGCGTCCGGCCAGCCATTTCATGATCCGGCGGCAGATGCAGCATTGTTCGGCGCGATACAGCAATATTCCAAAGTATCAACTCACCTGCTAGATGAAGAAATCAATAGTCCAGCCTTTGCAAGGGCATGTGCAGAGAAACTTCTCGAACTGATCGCGGCAAATACGCCTACTTAAAAAGCCATAGTTTATGTTACGTCTTACTACCTTCTTTGTAATTAGCTTGATGTTTATCATTTCATCATCTGCTGAGAGCCGTAGGCTTGATGTGTTATTCTTGGGAGATGATGGGCACCACGATCCCATCGAACGTTACCGGGTGCTGAAACAAGCACTCGGTCCGCAGGGTTACAATCTCACATTCATCGAAGACCTCACCCAAGTCACCCGCGAAAATCTTGATTTATATGACGCTCTTATTGTCTATGCAAATCATGAGGCTGATCATGTCCCTCCGGCGATACTTGCCTGGGTAAAAGATGGTGGCGCACTCGTCGCACTGCACAGCGCTTGCGGGAATTTTCACCCTTCCAAGGAATGGTTCAACCTCATCGGAGGGCGATTTGAAAGTCACGAAGGATTCGAATTCAGCCCAAAAACCGTGGATTTCGAGCATTTTATCACCAGAGATCTACCCGTTTTGAAAACTTGGGATGAAACCTACCAACATCAAGATCTTACTGCGGATCGGCATCTGCTTCAAGTCCGAGAGCCAATGAACGTGGGAGAAGCCACGGAGGAACCTTGGACGTGGACTCGCAACGAAGGTGCTGGCCGAGTCTTCTACACCGCCAGCGGCCATGACCTGCGCTGTTGGAATGAGCGCGCCTATCAAGTGTTAGTGCAACGGGCGATTCTTTGGACTATTGGAGAAAAAAAGGCTGCCGCATTTTCACAATTTCAGCTCCCTCCTTTGACAAGTGAGACCCCTACCCTCGCCAATCGCACCCACCAGGAGATACCGATGATGGAGTTACAAAAACCTCTTACTCCAGCAGAAAGCGCCGCGCATACCCAAGTTCCTGTTGGCACCAAGCTTATGCTCTTTGCAAGTGAGCCGATGGTAGTAAATCCTATATCTATTGATTGGGATTCCAGCGGGCGGGCATGGGTGATCGAGAGTTATGGTTATCCAAATGATGTGCCTGATGCACCTTTGACAGGAAAAGATAATATAAAGATTCTTGAAGATACCAATGCGGATGGTGCCGCAGATAAAGTGATAATATTTGCCGAAGGCATCCGCCATTGCACCACCAGCGTATTTGTCAAAGGCGGCGTGGTCATCACCGATGGCAGAGACATTGTTTTCTTAGGCGACGAGAACGGCGATGGAAAATCAGACGTGCGCAGAGTCCTAGCAACTGGGCTTGGCATCGATGACACCCATGCCTCTACCTCGCAATTCCAATATGGTATTGATAACTGGATCTACGCGACCGTCGGCTACAGCGGCGTGGACATCAAGCTCGGGCAGAAGACCC
>JAYULG010000349.1:0-2459 GCA_043763755.1 Akkermansiaceae bacterium
TAGGAGCGGCACTGCCTAGGGTAAGATCAGTAGAATCTAGAACGAAGGCACCCGAGAGGACATCGACTGGATCGTTAAACTGGGCTTGGGGTGTACTCCGAGGTATGTTCGCGATTGGCAGAAGGGTGCTAGAGGCGGTGTAGGCAGAGTTGTATCGATTGCTCAACATTATTTGCACGCCTGAGGCGACTCCGGGTTGGCTATTGTAGCCACCGTAGTTCGCACCGATCTTCATAGTCACTGTGTTGGGTTCCTCTAATGCAAAGCCAAAGCCTTTGTATTGGTTTAATATGAGTTTTCCGCTCTGTGTTAAGAGCGCACGGCTGAAGCTGCTGCCATTGAGCGCGGTGCTGATTTCGGCGACGGTGGCTGCGGGATAGTCCGTAAGCTCTGGGGTGACGGCAGAGCGGTTTGCCTGGGTGGCGCGGTAGATGCGTTGGCCTGCTTGATTGGCTAGCTGGACGAGTTTTACTGTAGAGACGGCACCGAGGCCGGTTCCCTGCATTTGTTCAAGCACGCCGTGCTCCATGGCACTGGCGAAGGTGCTGCTTAGGTAGTCATAGTTGCGTCCTTCAGCAAAATTTGTGGTGCGGTGATTCGTTGCGCCAAAGGCTAAGCCTACGTCGATATAGAATGAGATGGCCCCTGAGGTAAAGGAACGTTCTTGCCCCACTCTGCCGAACAGGTGGTGGTCTAGGGGGATGGTTTTAAAGAGGCCGGAGCTGATTTTATTTGCAAGGTAGCGTTGGTGAATCCAGTTCAGGCCGATGACGTTGAGCGCCTCCGTGCGGACCCACCAATCGGTGTCTACCATGCCATCCCTGCGGTAGGAATCGAGTAGTTCTTGTCGAGCGCGTAGCAGGCGTTCTGGATTTCCAAAGGAATAAATAAGTGCATAGGCGCAATCATAACCTTTAAGGTACGTTTTTATTTCTGCTTGGTTAGATTTTCCAAAATTGACGACGGTGTAGTTTGGACCAACCAGTTCATAATGATTGTGGGTAATTTCGAAGCGCAGATGGATGGCCGAATGGTGGGATGGGATGGTGAAGGCCGAGCCGATGAGGGTCTCGTCGAGACGAATGCGTCCAATGTCGCCTGAAAAGGTTAGTGATAGCTTTCGGCCTCGAAGGCTAGGCAGGTTAAGCGTTTGGTCTATAAAATAGTATGTCCATGTGAAACCGCTCCAGATGCCCACCTCAATTCTAAGCTTGGACATTTGAGCGGCAGGGATGGCAGACCAAGTCTCGAAGGGCAGCCAACGGGATGCCGCATCAGTATCCGGAATCAAGGGAGTGACTCCGCCGGGGTTTGCGGCGGACCAAGCATCAAGGTTTGTGTAGCGCTCTGCATTCGTCACCTTGGATTCTGTGATCCTCGAAGCATTTCTCCAGTCATGATTGGTTTTGATGTTTTGGATGAAATTTTGGGTGAGACTGGTGAGCCGACTGGCAATCGCACTATCATTGAGCCCGCTTACCCACTGGGTTCCATTGCCGGGATTCACCGTGCCGCCTGCAGACGCGAGAATTTGGCTGCGTGAGTAACCAGTGGCAGCGGCAAGATCGATTCCGCTGAGGAGGGTCTGGAATTTGAAGGCGGGTGAAAGCTGTTTCCCATCGAGTTCCACCCACACATGAGGGATGCTGTAGAAGTTCACTCCGGCATCGCTGAAAGCTTCCACATAGGGGTATCCGCACGAGATAAGAAATTCGTAAATGATCAAGTTTTCACGATCACTGGCGGCGGGAAAACCGCTCGGTGCATTCCCGTTTGGATGATAGTAATCGGCCATTTCTGCATCCGTCCAATGCGCGAATGGGTTGGTGGAAATCCCGAGCCATGCCGCCATCTCTTGAAAGCTAAAGATACACGGACCGTAGTTGTAGCTTGGACTAAAGCCAGCTGCCCGCAGCAAAGAAACGAGCAAGGCGGCTTGGTCATGTTCGTTGCCACTTCCCTCCAACAGCGTAAGATGTGCCCCTTTTTTCGAGCCGAAGTAGGCCTCGAATTTGATGAAGTTATGCACATACTCGAAAATTTTGACCGGATCATTTCTTAACCCACGGGCTAGTGATTCTATTTCCGGGGTAACGAAGTCCGCCTCATTTCCTCCCGGCGTGATGCTAAGGGTCGTGAGGGTGGCAGTAGCACCAGGACTCGCAGGTGCGTTTGCTGCTACCTCACTCAGCGATGCGGCGGCCTCACGATCTGTCAGAGGGGAGGCGCTGCGCTGTGCCCTCGTCTCAACCGATCTGGCCGCTTGAGGGTTGCCCAACCACGCTGCAGCCTGTGCAGGAGTAACGTTGTCTTGGCGCCAACTAGGATTATTGGTCCCCTGTGCGGAAAGCGCATTGATATACCCACAGACCAGAAATAATTTTTTTAAAATGTTCATCTGAGTGTTTTGCTCAATGGGTGTTGAGAAGATTGCCTTCTTCGTCAGGCGTAAAGGTGCT
>JAYULG010000350.1:0-8699 GCA_043763755.1 Akkermansiaceae bacterium
GAGGCGGCGACGCTTGAGTTCAAGTCGAACCTGGGGGATCCCACGAAATAGTCGTTGGCCACTTCGCAGCCTCTGCCGAGGAGGAGATTTCCCTCATCAAGGAATCCTTCTCCGTCTTGCTCGGCAAAACGGTGTAGCAAGAGCGCAAGCCACATGCTAGACTCCGGCATGGTAATCAACAATCCCTCCCAGATACTGCCAGAGGTCATGTCCAAGGTGGCGGGCATGGGGCCTGCGACTCTGCAAGCGGTGCATCGTTTCATCCACTTGATGGAACTCAATGCGCTAGTGGAAGACATTAAGGACGATGCCGAGGGATTGCGGATCGTAGGCAAACTGGAGCCTGCGCTGCTGGATGCCGCTGTGCGCGAACACCGCCAGAAACACGGCTGATGCGGGTCTGCATCGATACCAATGTCATGCTGAGTGCCTTAGCTAGAGGCTCGCCCATGCTGCCGCTCTTTGATGCGATTACTTCAGGCAGGTTAGAGCTAGTAGTCAGCACGGCGATCCTCTTCGAGTATGAGGAAATTGCCCAACAGCAAGGAGGTGCCACGTTTGCCGGAAAGCTCATGCACATGATCGCCCTCGTCGCTCAAGTCCACCAGACCATTCATTTTGCGGAGCCGTCATTTGAATTTCATACGATCTCGACAGATACGGATGACAATAAATTTGCCAACTGCGCCATTGCCGCTCACGCGGACTTTGTCATCACCGAGGACAAACACTTCGCCGCGCTTGCGAATGCGGGTTACAAACCTCAGCCCATCACTGCCATGGAGTTCATCCAGCGGTATTTGAAAACGAATCACCCATCTTGATCCCTCTTCGAGGATGAGTTTGAAATCATTGAATCCCCTGAAAATCATGACCCAGCAATCCCTGCTTGAAACCCTGTCCCGCTTGCGCGAACTCCCGCGCGAGGCGGCGACGGTTGAGTTCAAGTCGAACCTGGAAGATCCCACGGAGATCGGCCAATATCTCTCCGCCCTGGCCAATGCGGCGGCGCTGGCCGGTGATGAGCGGGCGTGGCTGGTCTGGGGAGTGGGCGACTCAACCCACGCGATCAAAGACACCGTCTTTGATCCGTTCACCAAGAAGGCGGAGGGCAACCAGCCGTTGATTATCTGGTTGCAGCAGATGACCGTGCCGCGAGCGGATTTAACCTTTCACGAGTGCCCACACCAGAATGGCAAAGTCATTTTGCTGGAGATCCACCCCGCAAGAACCGCCCCCATCGCGTTCAGGAACATCCGTTACATCCGGATCGACAGCCACAAGACCAAGCTCTCGGATCACCCGGACAAAGAAGCGCGCCTCTGGGCAAAGCTCGGGCAAAAGGACGATTGGTCCGGCGAGATCGTGCCGGATGCCACACTCGATGATCTGGAACCCGAAGCCCTTGCCGAGGCCCGCCGCCGTTTCACCGAATACCTGCTGAAGGCCGAGCCGGATCAGGAGCGGCACGCGCGGATTCGCGAGGATGCCGCCTCATGGGACATGCCCACCTTGCTCAACAAGGCACGGATCACCCGGGGCGGTCGGATCACCCGCGCCGCCTTGTTGCTGCTGGGAAAAGACGAAAGCGCCCATTTTCTAAGTCCGGCCGATATGAAGATGAGCTGGATTCTCCGCGATGCGAACGGTGTGACCCGAAGTTCCCAGCATTTCGGCCCGCCCTTCCTGCTTTCCACCGACCGCATCTTCAGCCGCATCCGCAACCTCGTCCTAGAACGCATGCCGGACGGCACCCTGTTTCCCGAAGCCCTGCAACAATACGACGGCTGGGTCATCCGCGAAGCCCTCCACAACGCCGTCGCTCATCAGGACTACAAGCTCGGCGGCAAGATCAACCTCAGCGAGTTTCCCGACCGCCTCGTCCTTTCCAACCTCGGCCAGTTCATCCCTCCCAGCGTCGAATGGATGCTCCAACACCAGTCGCCGCCGGAACACTACCGCAACCAGTGGCTCATCGACGCCATGATCCGCCTGCGGATGATTGATCAGGTCGGCAGTGGCATCCGCCGGATGTTCGAAACCCAGCGGGAGCGGAATTTCCCCTTGCCGGACTACGAAATCCAGCGAGGCACCGGAGACCTGCCAAGAGTCGAAGTCCGCATCACCGGCCAAATTCTCGATCCGCGCTACACTAGGCTCCTCATGAGCCGCGATGACCTCCCGCTCACCGACATCGTGCTGCTCGACAAGGTGCAGAAGGAAGAGCTGATTTCCAAGGAGGATGCCGCCCGCCTACGCAAGTTCCATCTAGTGGAAGGCCGTTACCCCAATCTCTTCGTTTCTGCAAATCTGGCCGCCACGACAGGAGGCCAGGCTCAGCACATCCGCAAGCGGGGCTTCGATAACCAATACTATCGCAACCTGCTCGAAGAACTGATCCGGGTTCACGGTCCGCTCAGCCCGGACGTGATCATCGAACTCTTCATGGACAAACTACCCGATTCCCTGGACGACCAGCAGAAGCGCTCGAAAATCCGCAACCTCACCTACGAACTGGCCCACCGGTCCAAGGTGATCGAGAACATCAGCGGTGCCCGAGGTTCCGCCGCCCGTTGGGCCATCCGAACGGAGCCAAGCTAAAAGTTGCCCGATGAAATTGCTTAGATTGGACCAGAATAAATAAATATCTCTAAATTCATTAAAGATGAACCACTTATGCCAATCTAAAGCCTCGGGTTTTTTCCGATCTCAGATTGGTTCAGCTTGGAAAATGCCCGGAAGTTCACACGCCCTGTCACACTTGCGCCAACTCCCGCGCGAGGCGGCGACGGTTGAGTTCAAATCGAATCTGAAAGAGCCTTCTTCACGATCAGCGGATCAAGCCTCATGACCCCCAAATCCCTCCAATCCCAAATCGCCCTCGGTGAGGATAGCAAGCGCCAGTTCAAGGTGGATGTGCGCAACGCGGAATCCTTGGCGGCGGAGATGGCGGCGTTTGCCAATTCGGAGCGCGGACAGGTGTTCCTTGGGGTTGCGGATGACGGATCGACGCCGGGTCTGGCTGCCGCCGATGTTTCCCGCATCAACCAGCTCATTAGCAATGCCGCCAGTCAACTGGTGCGCAGTCCCTTGACGGTGCAGACGGAGAACGTGGCGCTTGGGAAAGGCCACGTGGTGATCGTGTTCACGGTGCCCAAGGGGATCGACAAGCCGTATTTTGACAAGAACGGGGTGATCTGGCTGAAGACCAGTGCGGACAAGTGGCGCAATTCCAAGGAGGAATTGCGATGGCTGCTTCAGTTCTCCGATCAGTTTCATGCCGATGAATTGCCGACCAAGGCGGGACTCGACAAGCTGGACAAGCTGCGTTTCCGCGACTTCCTCCGCGACGTTTACAAACGCGATCTCCCCGATGCGGAGGACGAGCGCCTCCAGCTCCTCCAGAACATGAACCTCGCCACCGACGACGGATTTCTGAATCTCGCCGGTGTGCTGATGTTCGCAGAGCGCCCGGAATGGATCAAACCGCAGCTCGTCGTCAAAGCGATCCGCTATCCGGGCAATGCGATCCATGTGAGCGATTACCTCGACACCGAGGACTTTGAAGGCCCGCTGCAGAAGATCTTCGCCGATGCCCTTGGCTTCATCATGCGCAACCTGCACAAGGTGCAAGCGGGGCGGGGAGTGAACGCGCCCGGACAACCGGAGATTCCAGAAAGCGTCTTTGAGGAGTTGCTGGTCAATGCTCTCGTTCACCGCGACTACCTGGTGAACGCGCCGATCCGCTTGTTCATCTTCGACAACCGCATCGAAATCATCAGCCCCGGCCACCTGCCTAAAAACCTGACGGTCGAGAAGATCCGCAATGGCAACTCGAACATCCGCAATCCGATCCTGGTCTCCTACGTCGCGAAAGGTCTTCTGCCCTACCACGGCCTCGGCTCCGGCATCAAACGTGCCCTGGAACAATGGCCGCAGATCGAATTTTCCGATGATTACGACGGCTGCCTTTTTCGGGTCGCCGTGAACCGAAACCCAGTCGAGGATCTGGATTTGGCGGAAGCCGATGCACTTGGAAATGCCAAAAATGCGCCTGAAACTGCCAGTTTAAAGGGTCAATCAGGCCATTTATCGGGTCAAGATGACCCGATAGCTGACCTATTAAACAAAATTCAGGAATCGCCGAATGCGGACTATGCCAGCTTGGCACGAGATTTACGGGTAAGTGAAGCCACGGTGAAACGGAATATTCAAAAGCTAAAGCAGCAGAACCGCATCCGTAGGGCTGGATCCAAAAAACAGGCCATTGGGAAATCATCGAATGAGCAAATCATGAATCGCCAAGCCCTTCTTGAAACCCTGTCCCCCTTGCGCGATCCGCAACCTCACCTGCGAGCTGGCCCACCGCACCATGGTCACCGGGAACGTCAGCGGAGTTCGGGACTTCGCCGCCCGCTGGTTCATTCAAAAGGAGCCAAGCTGAAACCGAGATTTTTTCAATTCTTTAGCTTGGAAAGACTTGGGAATGAAGAAGCGAAAATGTGCAAAAAGAACAACCAAGCCACTTTCAAGGAGCAGCTCTCCGCGCTGAAGGACAAACGCATCGTCTTCATCTTCGACGAGTGCCACCGCTCGCAGTTCGGGGAAAACCACAAGGCCATCAAAGAGTTCTTCCCCAAGGCCCAACTCTTTGGCTTCACCGGCACGCCCATCTTTGAGGCGAACGCCTCCTTCCAGAAAATCAAAGACACGCAGGCCTCCATGCGCACCACGGAAGACCTCTTCCAGAAGCAGCTCCACGCCTACACCATCACCCATGCCATCGACGACGGGAACGTCCTGCGCTTCCACATCGACTACTTCAAGCCCAAGGAGGAAAACGACAAGAAGCCGTCGAAACCCGGCGAGGCCATCGCCAAGCGCGCCGTCATTGAGGCCATTCTCACCAAGCACGATACTTCCACCGCCCATCGCCGCTTCAATGCCATCCTCGCCACCTCGTCCATCAATGACGCCATCGAATACCATGGCCTGCTCAAGACAATGCAGGCGGACAAACAGGCCGCCGATCCCGAGTTCAAGCCCCTGAACATCGCCTGCGTCTTCTCCCCGCCCGCCGATGGCGATCCGGACGTGAAGCAGATTCAAGAAGACCTGCCGCAGGAGCTGGCGGACAACGAGGAAGACCCCGAGGGCAAAAAAGCCGCGCTGAAATCCATCATCGCCGATTACAATGCCCGCTACGGCACCAATCACCGCATCTCCGATTTCGATCTCTACTATCAGGATGTGCAAAAGCGCATCAAAGACCAGCAGTGGCCGAACTCCGATTTTCCCGCCGCGCAGAAGATCGACATCACCATCGTGGTGGACATGCTTCTCACCGGCTTCGATTCCAAGTTCCTGAACACGCTCTACGTCGACAAGAACCTCAAGCACCACGGCTTGATCCAAGCCTTCTCCCGCACCAACCGCGTGCTCAATGGCACCAAGCCCTACGGCAATATCCTCGACTTCCGCCAGCAGCAGGACGCCGTGGATGCCGCCATCGCCCTCTTCTCCGGGGAAAAATCCGGCGAGCAGGCACGGGAAATCTGGCTCGTGGAAAAGGCCCCCGTCGTCATCCAGAAACTGGATGCCGCCGTCCAGCAGTTGGACACCTTCATGAAATCCCAAGGCCTCGACTGCACACCCTCCGCCGCCGCGAATCTGAAGGGCGATGCCGCCAAGGCCGCCTTCTGCACTCAGTTCAAGGAAGTCCAGCGGCTCAAAACCCAGCTCGACCAATACACCGATCTCACCGAGGAAATCAAAGCCAGCATCGAGCAGGTGCTGCCCGAGGAAAACCTGCGCGGCTTCAAGGGCCAGTATCTGGAAACCGCGAAGCGGCTCAAGGAACAGCAGGGCAAGGGCGGTGACAAACCCGGCTCCGACGACCCCGTGGATCAGATCGACTTCGAGTTCGTGCTCTTTGCATCCGCCGTCATTGATTACGACTACATCATGGGCCTCATCGCCAAGTTTTCGGAAAAAGGTCCGGGCAAATCGAAAATGACCCGCGAGGAACTCATCGGCCTCATCAGCGCCGATGCCAAGTTCATGAACGAGCGCGACGACATCGCCGAATACATCGGCACGCTCAAGGCGGGCGAAGGTCTCAGCGAAACCGCCATCCGCGACGGCTACACCCGCTTCAAGGCGGAGAAGAACGCCAAGGAACTCGCCGCCATCGCTGCGCGGCACAGCCTCACCACCGCCGCCCTGCAAACCTTCGTGGACGGTATCCTCGACCGCATGATCTTCGATGGCGAGCAACTCGGCGACCTCATGGCCCCGCTCGACCTCGGCTGGAAAGCCCGCACCCAGGCCGAACTCGCCCTCATGTCAGATCTGCACCCCCTCCTCACCCAACGCGCCGGGGGCCGCGACATCTCAGGACTTTCCGCTTATGAGCAGTAAGAAGAAATCAACGCAACCCGCCGCTACAGGAGACTTTGATTCTCTGGTATCCTCCATCGTCCACATCCATCAGCAGACGCAGGACTTTGCCACCAAAGCCGTCAAAGTGGCGCTGACCTTGCGGAACTGGCTCATCGGCTGCCGCATCGTGGAGTTTGAGCAGGAGGGAAAAGACCGGGCGGCCTATGGGGAAAACCTGATGGCCAGCCTTTCTCAGCGTCTTGGGACTCAGGGTTTGCCACAGGTCACACCGCGTGAACTTCGCCGCTATCGCCAACTCTATCAGACTTACCCTCAAATTTGGCAGTCAGTGACTGCCAAATTGCTCTCAGATATAGGCTTCAGTGCCATGTCATCCTCACTTTGGCAGTCAGTGACTGCCAAATCTCAAATTGGGGAGTCACTGACTCCCCAATTGATCCACCGCCTTTCCTTCACCCATCTCGTTGAGCTGATCCAACTCCCCGACGACACCCAGCGCCGCTTCTACGAGATCGAATGCATCCGCGGAAACTGGTCCGTCCGCGAGCTGCGCCGCCAGATCGCCAGCCTCTACTATCAGCGCAGCGGCCTCTCCAAAGACAAAGCCAAGCTCTCCGACATGGCTCACGCGGCGGCAGACACGCTCCAGCCCGCCCACATCATCCGCGATCCCTACATCTTCGAGTTCCTCGGCCTCCGCTCCCGCGATGTCATGGCCGAGTCCGACCTGGAAGATGCTCTGCTCGATCGCCTCCAGGATTTCCTCCTCGAACTGGGCCACGGCTTCTGTTTCGAGGCTCGGCAAAAGCGCATCCTCATCGGTGACGAACACTTCTTCATCGACCTCGTCTTCTACCACCGCATCCTCAAGTGCCACATCCTGGTGGAACTCAAGACCGATGCCTTCCGCCACGAGCACCTTGGCCAACTCAACACCTACGTCGCTTATTACAAAAAGCACCAGATGACCCCGGGTGATCAGCCGCCCATCGGCATCCTCCTCTGCACCCGTAAAAATGATGCCCTCGTAGAGTTTGCCCTCGGTGATTTGAGCAACAAGGTCTTCGTATCCCGCTATGCCGTCGAGCTGCCCAAGAAAGAGGAAATGGAACGCTTTATCGCACAACTCGGCAAGGAGGTGGCGGAATGAAAACCCAACACCGGCCACAACAGGACGCTTTGCCCGATTCCAAAGCCTACCAGGATCTGCTTCAAAATCTCACGACGGTCCTCGCTCCTCTCCAAGCGCTCCACCAGCAAGCGGTCGAGACCCACGCACCCACCGTCAGGGAAATTCTCCGCAACGGTAGTCGGGATGCCCGTTTGATTGAACATACCCTCGATCACCTTCTGGTCCACGCCTGCATTCCCCAGGGTCTCGCCCTCTTCAAATCCCTCTGCCGTTATTATTGGGAACTCAATCCGCAAGCCACCGCCAGCTACATCAACGCCTACCGCGAGATGTGGGATTCCGAAGACCAAGAAACCCTAGAGGCTAATCTGGCCGGTGATTTGCCACACGACCCGGACGCGAAGCCATGAGCTGCGAAACGATTCATATCTTCAGCCCCAACGGGGCGGCACATATCAGCCCAGGGCATCGCCCTGGGTCAATGGCCCACCATGAATCAAGCCCTGAAGGGGCGATACATCTTCCCCACGTATGAGCAGTAAAACCAAAACCACCGCCACGAAGGAAGATGGCAAACCCGCGCTGGTGCCGAAGCTGCGGTTCCCGGAGTTTCGGAAGGCGGAGGGGTGGACGGAAAAGCCACTCAAAGCAGCAGCCCACATCAATCCCGCAAACGGCGGGCTGCCGGAATCATTTGTCTATATCGACCTTGAGTCAGTTGATGCGGGGGAGTTGAAAGCAAAGGAACGAATTTCCCGAGTCGGTGCGCCAAGCCGCGCTCAAAGACTCGTGGAACGGGGTGACATCATTTACCAAGTCGTCCGCCCCTACCAACGCAACAATCTGCTTTGTGAGTTTGATGACGATGAGGATTACGTCGCATCCACGGGCTATGCCCAACTGCGAGCTAAAGGCAGTAATCGGTTTTTGTATCAGAGCATCCACACCGATTCTTTCGTCGGAACGGACATTGCGAAGTGCACTGGTTTCAACTACCCAGCAGTCAATTCGTCAGACTTGGCAGAGATACATTTGCCGATCCCGCCAACCCTCCCCGAACAACAAAGAATCGCCGAGTGCCTGAGTTCGGTGGACGAGCTGATCGCCGCGCAAGCGCGGAAACTGGACGCGCTCAAGACCCATAAAAAAGGGCTGATGCAGCAGC
>JAYULG010000351.1:0-8663 GCA_043763755.1 Akkermansiaceae bacterium
CCCGTGAAGCAAGAACTCATCGCGGATGGCTTCGATGTCCTGTGCGTGCGTGAACTCACAGGTGGAATCTATTTCGGCACTCCAAAGGGCCGCGAAGAACGCGGTGGCGAACCCGTCGCCTTCGACACCATGGTCTATCACCGCAGTGAGATTCAGCGCATCGCGCGCGTCGCTTTCACGGCTGCCATGGGGAGGAAAAAGCAATTGCTCTCGGTAGATAAAGCAAACGTGCTCGCCACTTCGGTGCTGTGGCGTGAGACCGTCATCGAAATTTCCAAGGAATTTCCAGAAGTCCAGCTCTCCCACATGTATGTCGATAATGCGGCGATGCAGCTCATCAAGCGCCCGAGTTCATTTGATGTGCTCGTCACTGAAAATTTGTTTGGGGATATCTTGTCTGACGAGATGGCGATGATTTCTGGCTCGCTGGGGATGCTACCTTCCGCATCGTTGGGGAAACAACGCGAAGACGGCCTTTACTTCGGCCTATACGAGCCATCAGGCGGCTCCGCACCAGACATTGCTGGCCAGGGCATTGCCAATCCCATCGCACAAATTCTCTCGCTGGCGATGCTGTTGCGCTTCTCCCTTGGAGAAATTCCTGCGGCAGATGCCATCGAAGCCGCCGTCGCCAAGGCCATTGCAGATGGCTTCCGCACGGGAGACATCGCTACCACCCAGGCGGGAGAAAGTAAAGTGGGCACTCGCGGCATGGGAGACATGATTTTAGCGAGGCTCTGAGCAAGGGCCCCGCTTGTGGTCTGAGATTTGATCTTTTCTTGCCTCCGTGGCTAATGGATGCTGCGTCGTAAGACCATGGTGCGACCTGACCCCCTGACCCCGAAATTTGAACTCCCAGATCCTCCACGGAAATCCCAGTGGGCTGATGCGAAGGATTCCACTCCGGCTACCACCGCAAGGCTACCTCTTCGAAAAACGGCCGAGTTCCGCGAAACCCGCCACTTGCGGGATCAAGCGGAAAAAACGATTTCGATCGCCCCGGTTTCCGGTTCTATCGACGTTCGAGAAATTTCTAACCCCGCCGTTCGGTTGGATTATCAAGATGCCAATCCCAAAAAGGTGATCCACCAAGCGGTGCTGGAAAAACGCGGTGACGACCCTCGCCTATTTGATAAGTTTTTTGGACAGGGTAAAGATTGGGGCGAGGATAAACGCATTCCTTTGTGGTGCATTTCTCTCATCACCCTGCTCGTGATTGGAATTATAGCATCCGCTTTGATTCACTTCCCAAAACTCAACCGTAAGAACTCATTGCGCACCATCACGACGATTCCAAAATTGATGGCCGAGGCACAAACTGAGACGCTAGATAGCCATGCGATAAGGAAAATTCTCGACCAAAAAGAACAAGCGATCGCAATTTTCGCCACTTATGCCAAAGCCTCAAAAGTGGCTGATTTCCTCCCTCATTTATACAACTCAAGCGAGATGGAAGATATACTCGCGAGTCATTGGATGCCCATCAAAGCACCCATCGGCTGGAATGTCCCAAAAAATGCGGCTTGGACAGCGGCCGGAACAAGTGCAAGACCCCTCGGCCTGCTGCATTCCACACTCCCGGATTATACTAAATTTGATGCCTATTTTGTTTATCAAAATGGCAAGATCTTACTGGATTGGAAAGCTACTGCGGGTTATAGCACCGCCACTTTTGAACAACTCAAAGAAGGTAGGGGAATCAGCACCGAAATCCGCGGGTTGATGTTTCCGCTAAGTTTCTATACCCATCAATGGCCAGAGGCGATCTATAAATGCTATCAGTTATTAGCTCCCGATGGAGAAATATCTATCTGGTGCTATACCAAACGAGATGAACGAATCTCTGAAGAAATCGAATCACTTTTCCAGTCCGGCCCACTCACTCATCAAGCACCATCTTTGTTAAAAATCACTCTCGGTCTTGAACCAGGAGGCGAGGGTTCTTTACCCAATCAATGGCTGATCAAAAAGATGCGCCATATCGATTGGATCGAACCCTAGCTTCATTTCACAAAGCGCAAACGACCTCAGTCTTTGTTGACGATGCCGCTATCTGGATTTCGATCGCTTTGCTGGTAGGCGTGCCGCTTCCTTCCGCGCGGCTATCCACTGGCACGAGCACATTCGCTTCTGGAAAGTAAGCCGCAGCACAGGCACGCGGCATCTCGTATGGGATGGCGGTGAAGTCTTTGGCAGTCCTTATTTCCGCGCCCCAGAAGCTAGTGATATCTACCAGAGAGCATGGGGCGAGGCCACGTTCCGTAAGATCCTATGGATTTACGAAGACAATCCGCCGCGCATTCGAGATCCCATGGTAGCTATCATCGGAACCATAGATCGTGGTGTTAAACTGATCATGGCTGCGGAGAGTATGCAGGACCAATCTGCCGGGTGCTGCTCGGAATACATCCATTTCCGCAAGGCCAAATGTAGCTTTCCCCGCCGCTGTAGGCCACTCCCTTGTTTTAGCGGTATTGGGTAGATAGAATCCTGAATCTTGGCGGACTCGTTGGTTAAAGTTCTCAAATCCGGGGATGATTTTTTCAATTAAATCGCGGATGCGGTCATAGTCCGCCGCAAGCCAGCGCCAGAGCACCGGGCCGCCATTTCCAAGCACAGCCTCTCCCAGCCGAGCGATGATCTCTACTTCGCTGAGAAGCTCGGCCGATGATGGCGAAAGCACACCCCGCGACATTTGCACCACTCCTATCGAGTTTTCCGTAGTAACGAATTGGCCTTCTCCATCGCGCTCGGAAGGTCCGAGACACGGCAAGATGAGCGCGACTCGCCCAGTGACGAGGTGGCTGCGATTCAGCTTGGTGGAAACGTGGCAGGTAAGCTCACATTTACTTAAAGCCGCTGCGGTGAAATCAGTATCTGGCGATGCCTGCAAAAAATTTCCTCTTAGGGCAAAGAAGACTTTTCCCACGCCACGGTGCATGGCGTGGATGGAGTCCACCGTATCCAGTCCATGCTCACGGGGTGAGCGAATGCCGCAAATTTCATCAAGCTTTGCGAGAAAAGCCTCGGGCATTTGTTCGAAGATTCCCATCGTCCTATCCCCTTGCACATTGCTGTGGCCGCAGACGGGGCAAAGGCCAGCCCCGGGCTTCCCGATGGCGCCTAACAGCAGGTGCACGTTGATCACCTCGCGAATGGTAGCCACGGCATTGCGATGCTGCGTGAGCCCCATTGCCCAGCATGAGATCACCTTGCGCGAGCCTTGCACCAGAGTGTATGCGAGAGTTTCTATTTCGGCGCGGCCCACACCGCTCATTTCTAAAATTTCTGTCCATGGGGTGGCTTCGACTTGGGATTGATACGCTGCAAATTCACAGGTGTGCGCGTCGATAAAATCGCGATCTAACACATGGCCAAGCGCGGCCTCTTCTATCAAAAATAAGCATTTAGCCAGCCCGCGAAACAACGCGAGATCCCCATTCACTCGCACCCGGATAAGTTGCGAGGCAAGTGGCGTTGCTTTGCCGATCAGTGCCGCCGGATGCTGGGGATGAGCGAATGCCACCAAGCCGGCTTCACGCAGCGGATTAATTGCCACAATTTTTGCGCCACGTTTCACCGCTGCTTCTATAGTGGTGAGCATCCGTGGGTGATTCGTGCCAGGATTTTGGCCCATGCATAAAATAGTGTCCGCCTCCAGAAAGTCATCCATGGTCACAGTCCCCTTGCCCACGCCGATGGCATCATTCATCGCGAGGCCGCTGGACTCGTGGCACATGTTCGAGCAATCCGGGAGATTGTTTGTGCCGTATGCCCTCGCAAATAACTGGTATAGAAAAGCAGCTTCGTTGCTGGCTCGCCCGGAAGTATAGAAGATCGCCTCATTGGGAGAAGATAAACATTTCAAATGTGTGGCGAGTATTTCAAAAGCAGTATCCTATGTGATAGGTGTGTAATGAGTCGCACCCTCGAGCTTGACCATCGGCTGTGTGATGCGCCCTTGCCGCTCGTGCCATAAATCGCTCTGTGATGTGAGATCCGCGATGGAATGCGCGGCAAAAAATTTCTCGTCCGCTGTCTGGCGGGTGGCCTCGGAGGTGAGCGCCTTCGCACCATTTTCACAAAACTCTGCGAACGAGCGATCTCCATCCGGATCCGGCCACGCACAGCTCGGACAATCGAACCCACCAGACTGGTTCATTTCTAACAGGCCATGTGTGCCCCGTAGCACTCCAGCCTCACGCAGGATGTGTTCCATCGATGAAACAACAGCCGGAATCCCGGCGGCCCACTCTTTGGGGCAGATTGTTTCAGAGATTCACGATCATGCTACGCATGCCAGAGAAGCTTGGATCTCACATTTTACAAGCAGCAACCTCTCGCTCACGAAGTTTCGTCTGCTTCCCACTTGCGGGGACGTGGAAATTCAGCGAAGCCTCTTGCGTGTCCCCCATGGACGATCTCACACACGCTTGGTTACGCCAAGCTGTGAACCAACCGGATTTTGCAAAACGCCTCGCGCCCTTGGCGAAAGGTAAATGCGAAGTCGTACTTGATCACGCGGCGGAGGCCTCCCACGCATTTTTCGCCGGGGTGGTGATCCAAGCCGCTAAAGATCACGGGAAAAACCGAGTTTGGCTCATCTCTGAGATGCCGCGCCACCGCGAGCGGCTGTCCGCTGAGCTGGAGCTTTGGGGCATCACCGCTTTGGTCTTGCCAGAAGGGCCAGTGGAAACGGGCGATGGTACGATTGCAGATCCAGAATCTGCTGCCGAGTGGTTTGCAGTTTTAGAAATTCTTGCTCGTGCGGAGAGCTGCGTCGTCATCTGTGGTAGCGAGGCATTTTCCGGGAAAGCGCCCTCGCCCGCCGCTCTCAGGAGCAGCCGCACACCTTTGAAGCCAGGCAGCAAACTTGATCCAGAAGCACTAGCCAAGTCATTAGCAGAGCATGGCTATGAGCGTGCGCCGAGCGTCGCCGCGCGTGGCCAATTCGCTGTCCGCGGCGGCATCCTCGATCTCTTCGCATGGCAAGCAGCCAAGCCGCTGCGGCTTGAGTTTTTCGATACTGAGCTCGAATCGGTGCGCGAGTTCGACCTAGACTCACAGGCATCCACTAAAAAACTGCTGGAAGCTGACCTGCTTCTCGCCGAGCCATCGATTGAGGGGACGATCCAAGATTACCGCAGGAAAGACGATTTACTCATCTCCTTCGGCGCCGAGATCAGCCGACCCGATGTCCGAATTTTGGAAGATGCTGCGGAATTTAATAGCGAGGAAAATTTCACCCTCGCCAGCTTCGGCAGCCCGCTCGGCCACTTTGAAGCCGGGGACTTCGTGTTAGAAGAATCCCGACGAGAAAATTTTTTCCGCCAGCTCAACGATTGGCAACGGGCTGGCTGGGATATCGCCATGGTCTTCGGCAATAAAGGCGAAGAGGAACGCTTTTCCGAACTCGCAGGCAAGGACTTCGTGCGCGACCTTGGATTGCAGGCGTTGCGGGGTGAATTGTTAGCAGGGTTCACTTTGCCCATCGTCAAGCTGGCGGTGCTCTCCTCATCTGAGCTTTTTGGCCGCTACCGATCCACGGGAGGAGTGCGCAGATCCTTGTTAGAAAAAGCTCGTGCCGCCAGAGCGCGCGCAACCGTGGATGAGATGGAGACGGGAGATCTCGTCGTGCATTACGAATACGGCATTGCCCGCTACCGGGGCATCCAACAAGGCGATGAAGGCGAGGAACTTGTGCTCGAATACCGCGATGGCTCCATGCTCGGGGTGCCACTGGAGCAAGCGCACCTCATTGGTAAATACGTGGGCCTCGGTGGCAAGACTCCTGAGCTCAATAAACTCGGCAGCGCCTCATGGAAAATCGCCCGCAAATCTGCTGAAAAATCCATTCTCGATTATGCCGCCCAGCTCCTGCGAGTGCAGGCGGAACGCTCGTCCGAAACAGGCTTTGCCCACCCGCCAGACTCTCGTTGGATGTGGGAATTTGAGCGCTCATTTCACTACACCGAAACGGTCGATCAACGCCGCGCCATCGAAGAAACCAAACTCGATTTAGAATCCACGAAACCGATGGATCGCCTGATCTGCGGTGATGTAGGATTTGGGAAAACCGAGGTCGCCATCCGCGCCGCCTTCAAAGCAATTTCCAGTGGTAAACAAGTGGCCATCCTCGTGCCCACCACCGTTCTCGCGGAGCAACATTGGCGCACGTTCCGCGAGCGGATGTCAGACTATCCATTTCGCATCGAGTTGCTCAATCGCTTCCGCACCGCCAGTGAAGTGAGAGAAACTTTGGCAGGCTTGGAATCCGGCGCAGTCGATCTCGTCATCGGCACTCACCGCCTCGTTTCTGGTGACGTAAAATTCAAAGACCTCGGCCTCGTCGTGGTGGATGAGGAGCAGCGCTTCGGCGTGGCGCATAAGGAGAAGTTTAAGCAGCTCTTCTTGCAGGTGGATGTGCTCACCCTATCCGCCACTCCCATTCCCCGCACACTTTACATGGCACTCATGGGTGCGCGGGATATGTCCACCATTGATACACCGCCGCCGAACAGGATCCCAGTTTCGACGACCGTTTGCGCCTATGATGAAAGGGTCATCCGCGATGCCATCCGGCGTGAGATGAAGCGGGGTGGCCAAGTATTTTTTTTGCACAACCGAGTCAAAACCATCGAGAACATGCGTTCACGGATCGCCGAGCTAGTGCCTGAGGCCCGCATTCTTATCGGCCATGGCCAAATGCATAAAGATGATCTTGAAGTGGTCATGCATCAATTCGTCAAAGGCGAGGCCGATGTGCTGCTCGCCACCACCATCATTGAGACTGGCATCGATATCCCAAACGCGAACACCATCCTCATAGATCGTGCAGATCGCTTCGGCCTCGCAGACCTCTATCAACTCCGTGGCCGTGTGGGGCGCGCCGGGGAAAAAGCCTACGCCATTCTCCTGCTCCCACGTGATATGATGACGGTGGGCGACGCGCGAAAACGCATCAATGCCATCAAACAATACACCGCGCTCGGCTCTGGATTTAAGATCGCCATGCGCGATTTAGAGATTCGTGGCGCAGGCAACCTACTCGGCACCAAGCAGACTGGCCACATCTCACAAATCGGCTTTGAGCTTTACTGTCAGCTTCTCCGGCAATCAGTAGATCGCCTCAAAGGCCGCAAAGATTCCCCACGCGGTGGCACCACTTTCAAGGCGGATTTCATCGCCTTCAGTGAGATTTCTTACGCCCGTGAAGACGCGCAGAAAACTCTACCCGCATTTCTCCCTACTTCATGGCTTGAGGAGACGAAGTTGCGGATCACCGCCTACCGTGAGCTCTCAGAAGCCAGCACTTTAGCGAGCATTGATGCCTTGGGGAAATCGTGGCTAGACCGCTTCGGGAGGCTGCCTGATGCTGCCCAGAGATTGTTGGAAATCACTCGTATTAAGTCGCTTGCCGCTGCGGAAGGCATCTCATCTGTGGAAATCCAAGGCCAGCGGCTAATGCTCCACCGCAATGGCGACTACATCCTTCTTGAAGGCCGTAGGTTTCCCCGCTTGCAATCCGCTAGCCATGAGGGAAAACTCGTGGAAGCGGTAGCGCTTCTCAAAAATATTTGAATCCATCCTATCACATCGATGCATACGCGTTCTCACCTTGCCACTGCTTGTCTAATCTCACTTTTTTTGATGCCTTGGAGTCTTGCGCAAGAAGCACCACTTGCCCCACCCGCGCCGCCAAGGCCAGTGGCACCCGCAGGTCCGGTGGAGGTGAATGGCATCGCCGCGAAGGTGAATGGCAAGGTGATCACGCGTAATCAGATATCCTTCATGCTCGCACCGCGCTATGCGCAGCTTGCCACCCAATATCCACGCCGCGGACCACAGTTTGATGCCAAGTTTAAGGAAGCAAAATCTACCATCGTCCAAGAACTGATTGATCGGCAAATTATCATCGATGAATTCAAACAACTCGGTGCGAGCATCAAGCCGAATATCATCGACGAGGAGATCAAGCGCCAAATGCGTGAGCTATACAATGGCGATGAATCGAAATTCCGCGAGGAACTCAAACGCAGCCGCCTGACCATGGATGGCTACCGCGAAATGACTCGCGAAAAAATGATTGTGCAAGCAATGCGCTCACAACAATTTTCTGATGCCCCACCACCATTGCCTAACGAAATCCAAAGAGAATACAGCGAAGTGAAAAGCACACTGCGCGATGTCACCAAAGACCGAATCTCATTCCAGAAAATTTTCATCCCCGCATCAGATCCTCAGAACCCGCTGGCCACCCCTGATACACAACTCACACTTGCGGAAGGGCTCGTGAGGCAACTGAGTGAAGGCAAAGATTTTGCAGAACTCGCGAAAACCCACTCTAAAGATGCCTTTGCTGAGCAGGGTGGGAAACAGGAAAATGTTCCGCGCACAGATTTATCACCTGAGTTTGCATCCATCATGTTCGAGTCACCCGTGGGGCAAGTCGTAGGCCCGCTGCTGGACCGGCTGGGCTTTACAATCGTGCAGCCGATCAAAATCGAATTAGGCCCTGCTCCCGCCCTGACAGATGAGATGCGCCAGAACATGGAAGAACGCGTCCGCCGGAAAAAAACCTCAGTCCAGTATGAGCGCTGGATCGAAGGAAAACGTAAGCGCGCCATGATCGATATTCGGGAATAATCAGGGTTTTCAAAGGT
>JAYULG010000352.1:0-2435 GCA_043763755.1 Akkermansiaceae bacterium
GAATGGCACTGGAAACTGGTTTCCTATCCGCACCCAAGCACCTGCCGAGATCATCCACATCACCTTACGCCGCGCCTGAGCCCCCGCATCAATGTGCGCATTTCGTCACAAGCTTTCTCACCGCTTCTTTTCTCATTGACCCCCAAGCTGCGCGTTCTATTGCACCCTTGCATACCGCATTTTTGCCAGCGCTTCCCCGCCCCATCTCATGAAGATCATCATCCTGTCCCGTAACTCGGCACTCTACAGCACCCACGCCTTGGTCAAAGCCGCCGAGAGCCGCGGCCACGAAGTCCGCGTTGTGGATTACCTGCGTTGTTATATGAATATTACTTCGCGCAAGCCACGCATCTATGTGGATGGTGAAGAACTCATTGCAGATGCCGTCATCCCCCGCATCGCCGCCCGACATACGTTTTATGGAAATGCCGTAGTCCGGCAATTTGAGATGATGAATGTTTTCACTCTGAATGAATCCGTCGCCATCGCCCGCTCACGGGACAAATTGCGCTCGCTACAAATTCTTGCCAAGCGCGGCATCGGGCTGCCCGTCACTGGCTTCGCCCACCACACAGATGCTACTGCCAGTCTCATCAAAATGTGTGGCGGTGCTCCCCTTGTCATCAAGCTGCTGGAAGGCACTCAGGGCGTGGGCGTGGTGCTTGCCGAAACTGCAAATGCTGCGGAATCCGTCATCGAAGCATTCAAAGGCCTCAACGCAAACATCCTCGTCCAAGAATTTATCAAAGAGGCAGAGGGTGCGGATATCCGCTGCGTAGTCGTAGGCGGCAAAGTCGTCGCCTCCATGAAACGGCAAGCAGCCAAGGGCGAATTCCGCTCCAATCTCCACCGCGGTGGATCCTCCCAACAGGTGAAAATTTCCTCTGATGAACGTGCCGTCGCTATCAACGCCGCCAAAGCGATGGGGCTTAATCTCGCCGGTGTCGATTTGCTCCGCTCAAATCACGGCCCGGTTGTGATGGAGGTCAACTCATCGCCCGGCCTCGAAGGTATCGAGCAATCCTCCAAAAAAGATGTCGCAGGCACTATCATTGAGTTTATCGAACGCACAGCGATCAAACCTTCTAAACCTACTGATAAATAATCACTCGATCACCCACCGCCATTCTGCTATATAAATGTAATGTTCAAGTTTCCTTTTGTTAGATATAGCTTCATTTTGACATTTGCGGTTGCGTTGGGCCTAACAGCGTGCCGTGACAAAGAATTTTCGCCAGAAAAAGCAGCCTACGCCGCAGGTAAGGATTTGGTCATCCTTGAGGTTGAGGCATACCGCTACCAAATGCGTGGCTATTTCTATAGTAAGAATTTCCAAGCTCTCGAAACCGCGGCAACTCACGCCCGAGAAAGTAAGGAACGCTTCAAAGACGGGACTTGGAAGCTTGCCCATCTGTATGCTTCACTCGCATGTGATGAAGCGGCTGCCGAAACCGTTTGGCAGGATCATGAAAAAATTCACGCCGGATGGATCCAGCAGCGTCCGCAATCCGTCACCGCCCATGTCGCACACGGAAATTTCCTCACCCAATTCGCTTGGCATGCGCGCGGCACGGCCTACCTAAACGAAGTTTCACCAGAAGTACTGCACCTCATGGATGAGCGATTCAAGCAAGCAAGGGCGAATTTAATTCATGCCCAAACATTACCCACCAAGTGTCCGGGTGCATGGCTTGCTTTGATGAATCTCGCTCCCGGCCAAGCGTGGACGAAGGCTGAGTTCACCAAAATCTTTGAAGAAGCGAAAGCCATCGAACCGCAATACTTTGAGCACGACCTTGCCCAAGCTCGTTTTCTAATGGTGCGCTGGCAAGGCGAAGCGGGAGATTGGGAAGCCGCTGCCGAAAAGGAAATCTCACGCTTCGGCAGCCTCGGCGCAGAAAGTTACGCCCGCGTCATCATGGACCAACGTGGCTACTACGATGATATTTTCGCAGAGACAAAAGCCTCATGGAGCATCACTCAAACTGGCTTTGAATTGATGAGAAAAAAATATCCTGAGTCCATCGAACTGCTTAATGCCTACTGCCGCCTAGCCTGCATCGCCGAGGACCGCCCTACCGCACTCCGCCTGTTCAATGAAATCGATAACCGCGCAACCCTGTCCCAATGGGGCGACCGCAAACGCTTTAATCTCCTCGAACGCTGGGCAAGGCAGTGAAGTAATCGTCAAATTTCAACTGACAAAGGAAATCGAGTTTGAAAGCAGAAGACCTTTCCGAGAAACATTTAAAGATCGCGAATTGAGTAAGACCGAAAGGTCACCTGATTATTTTTAGGGTCTGCATAGGTGATAAACAATTGCCTCAGCGCTTCCGGGAAGCTGACCATTGTTTCGGCAGCCGTGAGCCACTCTTCTTTACTTTTGTATTGTATGACTACCGCGGCCATATTGTAGTCATTACGTTTTGCAGGCC